>JAGRJL010000037.1:18665-29064 GCA_020442775.1 Lysobacterales bacterium
CTCATAGCCGGCCACTTCCACCTCAACCGGGGTGGCAAAGCTGAACAGCGCCGGGCGACCAAACTTGGCTTCGGCGCCGGGGATGCGCTCGGTCAGCTGACGCAGGCTGGCGAGGACTCGCGGCTCCTGGTCAGAGCCCACATCGGGCGCCAGATCGATCAGCAGCTTGGCGATATTTTCGCCGGCCTCGGTAGGATTGGCGTCCAGCCGGGTACCGCTGCCGGAGACCGCATAGATACGTTTGACGCCGTCGATCTCGGTCGCTGCGCGCTGCAGTTGGGCAACGTAGCGATCGGTGGCGGTCAGCGGGGTACCGGGCGGCATCTTCAGATCCAGGGTGATCTGGCCCTGGGCGAATTCCGGGATCAACTCCAGCCCCAGGCTGCGCAAGGCACCGTAGGACAGGCCCAGAAAGGCGACCGCGACCAGCAGCACCATCGACAGATTGTTCAGCGCGCTCGGCAGCATTCGCGCGTAGGCCGCCTCCAGGCTGGCGTAGCCGCTCTGAACCAATCGCGCCGGTACCCTCAGCAGCCACTTCAGCAGCCAGAAGGGCGCGTAGAGCACCACCATCATGATCTGCGCGCACCCGACCACCCATGAAGACGGCGCTCGATCCGCCTTCTCATCGACGAAGGCCATCGGGGTCCGCGCTTCCAGACTGGCGAGCATCGGAATCAGAGTCACCGCCACCACCAGCGAGATCAACAGGGCGAAGGTCACCGTCAATGCCTGATCACGGAACAGCTGGCCGGCAATGCCCTCGACAAACACCAGCGGCAGAAAGACCGCAATATGGGTCAGGGTGGAGGCAGTAATCGCCATCCCGACTTCGCTGGCACCCTGCACCGAGGCCTCCAGCACTCCCAGCCCCTCGCGACGCAGGCGTGCGGTGTTCTCCAACACCACGATGGCGTTGTCCACCACCATGCCGGTCGCCAGCGCGATCCCGCCCAGGGACATCACGTTCAGGGTGATTCCCAACTGCTGCATGAAGAAGAAGCTGGCAATGATCGATACCGGCAGCGAGAGCGAGATCACAATGGTCGCCCAGCCGTTGCCGAGGAACAGATAGATGGTCAGCACCGCCAAAATGCCGCCCAGCAGCGCGCTCTGGATCACTTCGCGGATCGAACCTTCGATGAAGGTTGATTGATCGTCGACCACTTCCAGTTTGGCCCCCTGCGGCAGCTCCTTCTGCAAGCGCTCAAGGGTGCCATGGACCTTCTTGGCGACGGCGACCGTGTTGGCATCGCCCTCCTTGTAGATCGCGATCTCGACTGATTCGCGACCGTCGATGCGAATGATCGCCTCGCGTTCCTTATAGCCAGAGGTGACTTCGGCCAGATCCTTCAGCCGGACGATCCGGCCGTTTGGCGCCGCCACCACCATCTCGCGCATTTCGTCCAGGGTGGCAAATTGATTGAGCGTGCGTACCAGAAAGCGCTGGCTGCCCTCCTCGACCCGGCCACCGGAAATATTGACGTTCTCCCGCCCCAGGCGCTCGATCACCGTGTTCACGCTCAGCCCCAGTTGGGCCAGCTTCTGCTGGTCGACCGCCACCTGGATCTCGTCTTCCAGTCCGCCGCCGACCTTGACCGCGGCGACGCCTTCCAGTGGCTCCAGACGCTTGGTCAGCTCTTCGTCGGCATGGCGGCGCAGACTCTTCAGCGCAGTCTCGCCTTCGCTGTTTTCAGCGCTCAGCAGCCCCAGACGCATCACCGGCTGGGTCGAGGGGTCGAAGCGCAGCAGCTGCGGACGAGTGGCCTGCAGCGGCAGCTGCAACAGCTCCAACTTTTCCCGTACGTCCAGCCCGGCCTGATCCATGTCAGTGCCCCAGGCGAACTCCAGCATCACGTCGGACTGACCGGTGCGGGAGACCGAGGACACCCTACGCACATTCTTGACCACCCCGACCGCCTCTTCGATCGGCTCTGACAGCAGGTTCTCAATCTCAATCGGCGCCGCACCAGAGAACTCAGTGCGCACGGTGAGCGTGGGGTAGGACAGATCCGGCAGCAGGTTTACCTTGAGCCGGGAAAGTCCGATGGTACCGAACAACAACAGCAGCACCGTGAACATCAGGATGGTCACACGGCGCCGGGTCGCCAGCGCGATGAGGTTCACGACTAGCTCCCCTCAGTCTTGACCGCGACCGCCGCCAGCTGAGCGGTTTCCGCCGCACTGCCCCCGGGTACCTCGGCAGGTGGATTGAGCACCTGGACCTTGGTTCCTTCGCGCAGACCCGATTGCCCCAGGGTGACCACGATGGCACCGCTGTCCAGACCGTCGCGGATCTCGGCCAGGCCGTCACCGACATGCCCCAGGGTCACCGATTGACGGCGTGCGACGCCGTCCGAATCGATCTGGTACACCGCGGCGTCCTGATCTTCGGCCAGCAGCGCCTGACGCGGCACCACCAGCACCTCGTCGCGGACGTCGAAGACAATGGACAAGCGACCGAACATCCCCGAGCGCAGACGACCCTGCTCATCACGGAAGTGCGCCACCACCCGGAAGGTGCCGGAGGAGGCATCAACCACCGGGCTGACGCGTGCCACCACGCCGTCGAAAGGCACGCCAGGCACCGCATCCACCAGCATCTTTACCGGCTGACCGGCGCGGATCACCTGCATTTCGCGCTCGGGCACCGCGACCACCGCTTCCAGTGGATCAAAGTCGTCGATCCGGAACAGGCTCTGATTCTGCTGCACCAGATTGCCTTCCTTGACCAAACGCTGGCTGACCACGCCGCTGATCGGCGCGCGGATCTGGGTGTAGGACAACTCCAGTTCCTGCATCGCCACGACCGCGCGCTGGGTTTCCAGTCCAAAACGCACCTGATCGAAGGCATCGTTGGCAATCAGCTTGCGCTCGAACATCTTCTGGGTGCGCTGGAAATCGCTCTCCAGCTTGGCCAGATCGGCCTTGGCCTGCGCCAGCGCCAGACGCTGGCGATCCGATTCCATCCGCGCCAGCACGTCGCCCTTGTTGACCGAATCACCCTCTTCTACCAGCACCTGGAGCACCACGCCGGTCGCCTTGGAAACCACTTCAGAGACCGCCACGGCCTCGAGACTGGCAGTGCCCTGGAAGGCCTGGGTCACCGGCGCGCGGCGGGCAGTGGCGATCTCCACCGGCACCCGCGCTTCGATCGTGGTTTCCTCGCCCTTGCCGGCATCGGCCTGGGTTTGGCCACTCTGCTGGCTGCACCCTGAAACGATCAGGCCGGCAATGGCAAACATCAGAATGGGGAAGGTGGGCCGGTTCATTGTCTGCTCACTCGTTGGTAGGTGTGTTACCAGAATAGGACACCCATACAGAAAGCTCATGGGCATGAAGTCATGCTTGTGGAAAACTCGTGATCCTGACCCAAACGACGTCGAGGCGACGTCGCTGAGTTAACCGTTGGATACAGAGAATGCGCTGCCGGTTGCAATGACCTGCCAGCGAAAACGGCCTGTGGTCAGGAAAACGCCCGTATTTGGCCCGCTTTGATCACGATTAACCGCTACTGGTACCGATCCAGTCGGGCGACCAATCGCCGGAGTCCTATCCTGGGCGCAAGACGCCGGCGCGATGCCGGATCAACCAGCGCCGAAGTGGATTGATCCATTCTGGGGGACAACTTTCGCGCGAGGTCCTATAATCCCGGGCTTCCGCGCGCCGCGCGGCTCACTTGTGTTCTGAATTCACGGGGACAATGCCGATGAGGCAACTAACTGCCGTGGTGCTCGCACTGAGCGCCTTCGCTGCTGCTGCGGCGCCAGCCTACGCCAAGGGCGATCCCGAGCGCGGCGAGGTCGTTTTCTACACCTGCACCGGCTGTCACGGTATTGCCGGCTACTTCAACAGCTACCCCAGCTATCGGGTGCCGAAGATCGGCGGACAGAACTATGAGTATCTGGTCGCCGCGCTGACCGCCTATCAGAGCGGCACGCGCAGCCACCCGACCATGCGCGCCCAGGGTGAAAGCCTGTCGGCGCAGGATATCGAAGACATCGCCAGCTTCCTGGCGCTGCAAAAGAAAGCGGACTAAGGAGCAACCATGCGTCGGTCAATCATCATCGCCAGCCTGGCCCTGCTCATCTCATTGCCCGCTTTGGCCGGCGACGGCAATCCGGGAGACGGACAGAAGAAATCACAGCCCTGCCAGGCCTGTCACGGCGTCGACGGCAACGGCATCGGCGACCCGCAATACCCGATCATCGCCGGGCAGTACGAGGACTACCTTTTGCACGCGCTGCGTTCGTACAAGACCGGCAAGCGCGAGAACCTGATCATGAGTGGCTTTGTCGCCACCCTGAGCGATCAGGATATGGCCGATCTGGCTGCGTACTTTGCTGCACAGAAGGGCACCATCCAGGACCTGCACCACCTGGAAGACTAATAGTCCAGCCGGCGATAGCGATCGGTCACGCCGATCGCCGGGATTCGCCGGCGTTGACTCTGCTAAAGTCGCCAGCGGAGAGCGTCGCCGGACTCTTCAAGGCTGACTTGGGAGCTCGTCTGCGAGCGACCCAATAGTCGTGCTCGCGGCGACGATGCGCTTAGCCCAAGCCCCAGAGTCGCCAGCAGGACTGGCTCCTGCAGTCGCAGCGCGAAGCC
Source organism: Lysobacterales bacterium (assembly GCA_020442775.1). Taxonomy (GTDB): domain Bacteria; phylum Pseudomonadota; class Gammaproteobacteria; order Xanthomonadales; family SZUA-5; genus SZUA-5. The sequence goes on from JAGRJL010000037.1 coordinate 23,274, forward strand.
TTCAAGATCCAGTCCACCCGGCCCCGCTGTATGAGCTTGCCTGCAAGCAACTGGGACTTCACGTTCGCGGTAGCGTTGCGTTAGGCCGAAGGTTCAGAGTCGCCAGCAGGGCTGGCTCCTACAGTCGTAGCGCGAAGCCTTCGGAAATCCTCCACCGGTTCCCATTGCAGGAGCTTGCCGGCAAGCGACCGGACACTCGGCACGCGGGAAGCGTCGAATGGGTCGCGGCGCAACACTCCCGGGGCAGGCATGGATCCGGCGATTTGCGACCCGGTGGATCGCTACCCCGGCGGCCAGCTCAGCTGCCGACCGGCCAGCAGATGCAGATGCAGGTGATAGACCGACTGCCCGCCATCGGCGTTGCAGTTGATCACCGTGCGATAGCCGGATTCGGCAAATCCCTCCTTGCTGGCAAAGGCCCTCGCCGCCAGCAGCAGACGGCCGAGCAAGTCGGCATCGCCGTCGTCGGCATCGTTGAGTGTGGCCATCGGCTTCTTGGGAATGAACAGCACGTGCACCGGTGCCTGCGGATTGACATCGCGGAAGCCCAGCAAATGCTCGTCTTCATAAACAATGTCCGCCGGAATTTCGCGGCGGATGATCTTGCTGAAAATGGTCTCGCTCATCTGGCTGCTCCGAATCGGGTGTCCAGATACTAACCAATCGCGGAACGCCCGAAACCGAACCGTCGCTCAGTCTCGCAACTCGATCGCAGTCAGCCAGGACGAATTCAATACTCGGTAGCCGTACTTGCCCATGAGCAACTGCGCCACCACCGGCATGTGTCTGCCGCCGTAGAGCACTGCCGTGGTCTGCTGATCGTCGACCTCGGCGATGTGCTTCTCGATCACTGAGAGCAAATGCCGGTCCCGTTGATGGACGATCGCGTTCTCGAATGCCGAAGATCCCAGCTCAGCGACTCGCGTCGGCTGTGATTCCACACCGCAGCTGCTAATGATGCTGCTGCGGCTGGCGAACAGGTAAAGGTAGGCGCCGTAGAGCGGGGAGAGCAGGAGCAACGAGAGTCGCTCAAGCCAGGGAATCCCGGACCAGCCATCAGCGAACTCCGCTGCGCGCAGATCCCCCGCGATGACCTTCGCCCGCAGGGACTCATGTCTCAATACGTCCCGTTGCAGTACCAACCCCAGAGCATGCTTTCGTGCCGGGAGCTTGTACGACATGGTCAGCAGCCGAACACGAAAGGACGCAACACCTTCAACGATGACATGGTCACAACCATCGAGCCGCGCGGCGACCCCACGGTAGAAGGCCGGGTCGGCAATGTGCACCATCGGTACCAGCAGGAATCGCAGCGGAGATCGCGGGCTATGCAGCTCATGCAGCGCAGAACGCAGTCCCTCCATGTTCTTCTCGAGGAACTGCATCGGCGCTTATCGACGCGAGGACACTGATTGCTGCGGGCCGTCCTTCAAAGCTTCAGTCGCCCACCGAAGGCGTGTGCCAGGGTTTGTCGATCCACATATTCCAGCTCGCCGCCCACCGGGATCCCGTGGGCGAGACGGGTGACCTGGGCGCCGCCGGCCTGGGCGATCTCGGCCACGAAGTGCGCGGTGGCCTCGCCTTCGACGGTGGGGTTGGTGGCGATCACCACTTCGCTGACCGGGTTGTCGGCGAGCAGGTCAGCCAGCTGGGCCAGACCCAGCTCCGCCGGACCCACGCCGTCCAGCGGTGAGAGCCGCCCGTGGAGCACGAAATAGTGCCCGCGATAGCCGGTGGCCTGCTCCAGCGCGTGCAGATCGGCCGGATTCTCCACCACGCACAGGGTTTCTGCGCTCCGTTGGGGGCTGGTGCAGATTGCGCACAGGTCCGCCTCGCAGTAGTTGCGGCAGCGGCTGCAGCGTCGGATCCGCTCCGCCGCAGCCTGGAGGGCGCGACTCAGGCGCCGCGCGCTCAGGCGCTCACCTTCCAGCAGCGCGAAGGCCATCCGCTGCGCGGTCTTGCGCCCCACGCCCGGGAGCAGCTTGAGCGACTCGATCAGCTCCTCCAGCGCGTCGTTGTTCATCGGTCGATGCAGGCTAGAAGGGGAAGTTCATGCCTGGCGGCAGATTCATCCCGCCGGTGGCTTCCTTCATCCGCGCCTGGGAGACCTCAGCGACCTTGTTGACCGCGTCATTGATCGCCGCCACCAGCAGATCTTCGGCCATTTCCGGGTCATCGCGCAGCAGGTCGCGGTCGATCCGCACTCGGCGCGCCTCGTGACGACCATTCATCACCACGCTGACCAGATTGCCGCCGGCCTGACCCTCCACCTCGGTCTGCGCCAGCGCCTCCTGCGCCTCCTTCATGCCCTTCTGCAGCTGCTCCTGCATCTTCTGCGCTTGCTGCATCAGTTGGCCCATCTGACCACGAAACATTGCTCTCTCCCGTTATTGACGCACCCGACCTTGCCAGGACCGGGGTCTAGTGCAATTCGTTGACTCGCTGCGCGCCGAATTCCCTGACCAGCGCCTGCGCGACCGGATCGGACTGCAGCGCGGCTTCGGAGGCCTCGGCCTGGGCCTGCTGGGCCTTTTCCTGGGCAGCGGCCAGCGTTGCTTCGGCCGCACCGCCCTCGCCCACCACCAGCTTGGCGCCGCCGCTGAACTTTTCCACCGCTCGCCCCAGCTCGGCCAGCGCAAACTCGGTCAGCAGATACTCATAGCCGTCACTGAGCGCCAGACGCCAGCTGCCCTGGCTGAACTCACGCGGCTCCAAGCGCAGCGCCAGCTCACGAATGGGTCCGCGCAGGTTCTGGTTTTCCACCAGTTCCGCCCAGCGCGCAGCCGGGCTGCCTGCCGGCTCGCCGCCGGATCGGGTCGAAGGCGGCTGTGCCTCGGCCACCGCTGTGGCGGCGCGCAGGGATCCTCCGCCCTGGTCAGCTGCCGCATAGCTGGCCGACCTGGGCCTGCCGCCTGCTGCGGGTGTCGCGCCACCTCCGCCGGCCATCGGCTCGAAGGCGAGCAACCTCAAGATGGTCATCGCGAAGGCGACCCGGCCATCCGGCGCCTGCTGCAGTTCGGCGACCGCGCGCAGCAGCAGCTGGTAATGCAGCTGGACCACCTCAGGTGACAGCGCCTGCGCCCAGCGCTGCAGGTGTGCGTCATCGACCAGCGCCGAATCGACTTCCTTGCCGAGCAGCTGCCGCACCGCCACGTCATGGGTGATCTCAATCAGATCCTGAGTGACCCGCGCATAGGAGGGTGAGCGCGCTTCCAGGGTAGCCAGCGCGCTGGCGACGCGCTCGCGATCGCCAGCGGCCAGCGCGTCATAAAGCTCGACCAGCACCTCGCGACCGACCGCGCCCAGCATTCGCTGTACCTCGGCGCTGCGCACCGCGCCAGCCCCGTAGGCCAGCGCCTGATCAAGCAGACTGAGTCCGTCGCGCAGGCTGCCGTCAGCGCTGCGCGCGATCTCGTCGATCGCCTCGGCGTCGAATTCGATCTTTTCGGCGCCGAGGATATGTGCCAGCTGGCCGCCGATTTCGGCCCGCGTGAGGCGACGAAGATTGAACTGCAGGCAGCGCGAAAGCACCGTCACCGGCACCTTCTGCGGGTCGGTGGTGGCAAGCAGGAAGCGTACGTGTTCCGGGGGTTCTTCCAGGGTCTTGAGCAGCGCATTGAAGCTGCTCAGCGAAAGCATATGGACCTCGTCGATCAGATAGACCTTGCAGCGTCCGCGCGAGGGCGCATAGATCACCTTGTCGAGCAGGTCACGGGTGTCATCGACGCCGGTACGCGAGGCCGCGTCAATCTCCATCAGATCCGGATAGCGTCCCGCAGTGATGTCCACGCAGGCGCTGCATTCTCCGCAAGGCTCAGCGCTGACGCCCTGTTCGCAGTTGAGCGACTTGGCCAGTATTCGGGCGATGGTGGTCTTGCCCACCCCTCGGGTGCCGGTAAACAGGAAGGCATGATGCAAGCGACCGCTGGTCAGGCCATTGACCAGGGCCTGCACCACGTGTTCCTGGCCGACCAGTTCGGAGAATCGCTGGGGGCGCCATTTTCGCGCCAGCACCTGATAGCTCATTGCTGCTCGCCGCTCCACTTGGCTTCGATTGCGTGAGGGGTGGCGCCCCCTGCCAGCTGTACCCCGGCGCTCGGTTGAACCGCTACCGTTGCTCCCTTCCGGGCCTGGCGGGGTTTGCGGCCGCCCGACGCGGGGGACTGACAGGGGACACCATAGAACTGGATCCGTCGCGAGGTGCTTGGACCACGCAGCGGATTCGACACTCTAACCCAGATCAACGCGACTCCGGGCATCACGCGTGCCATCAAAGATGGCGGAGAGAGAGGGATTCGAACCCTCGATACGGGTATAAGCCGTATACACACTTTCCAGGCGTGCTCCTTCAACCACTCGGACACCTCTCCGCGGTGCCTGACGCAAGCGAGCAGCGTTGCGTCGAGGACTCCTTTCCGCCCACTCCATCGGGCAGTCGCTGGCTGGTCGCCCAGCGAAAAGGGCGCTAAGGGTAGCTGAGAGCCTGCGCCGCGACAACCATTAGTTGTTGGTCACGGTGAGCGAACAGGGTAGGCGCGGGCGCCGGCGGTCGGGCTTGACCCTCTGCGCGCAACCATCGGGTCAATCCGGGCCGGCTTCGATCGGAATCCGCGCGGCCAGCTGGTGCAGTCGGGCAAGCGCCGCGGCGCTCGGCAGGGTCTCCACCGCCGGCTCCTTGCGCAACCAGGTCAGCTGGCGCTTGGCCAGCTGGCGGGTGGCATAGATCGCCCGATCCCGCGCTTCGGCCAGGTCCCATTCACCGTTGAGATGGGCCAGCAGCTGCCGATAGCCAACGCTGCGCATCGCCGGGCTATCGTCATGGTTGCGCGGATCCGCCGCGAGCGCCTCGACCTCCGCCAGGAAGCCTGCCGCCAGCATCGCATCCAGCCGCTGCGCGATGCGCTGATGCAGCTGATGTCGATCATCAGGCAGCAGCGCGCAGGCCAGCAGCGGCAGCCCACCGTCAGGGCGCTGGTTTTGCTGTTCGCTCAGCCGCTTGCCGCTCAGTTCGATCACCTCCAGCGCCCGCAGCAGGCGCTGGGGATCATTGGGATGAATCCGCTCGGCGGCCAGGGGATCAAGCGTGCGCAAACGCTGATGGATCTCCTCAGCGCCCCGTTCAGCCAGTTCTTCGGCGAGCCGCGTCCGCAGAGCGGGGTCGGCCGCCGGCAGCGGCGAGAGTCCGCGGGCCAGCGCGCGGAAATACAAGTGGGTACCGCCGACCAGGACCGGCAAACGACCATCCCGGTGCGCCTGCGCGATCTCGGCCATGGCATCGCTGACAAATTCGGCAGCAGAATAGGATTCCCAGGGCTCGCGCAGATCGATCAGCCGATGTGGAACCCGCGCCTGCTCCTCGGCGCTGGGCTTGCCGGTACCGATATCCATTCGACGATAAATCTGCGCCGAGTCGACGCTGATCACCGTGATCGGCAGTTCCTCTGCCAGCGCATAGGCCAGTGCCGACTTGCCGATCGCAGTCGGACCCAGCAGCGCCAGTGCGCGCGGCCTTCGCTCCGGTTGCTCAAACTCTGCCACGGTCAGCGACCGAACTGTGCCTTGACCCGCATTTCCCTGAGCAAATGATGGGCGCCGTCAACCGCATCCATGATCCACAGCATGTAGCGGACGTCCACCACGATCGTGCGGGTCAGTCGCGGGTTGAACAACCAGCCTGACGACAGTGCTTCATAGTTGCCATCAAAGGCCAGCCCCACCAGCTCGGCACGGGCATTCATCACCGGCGAACCGGAATTGCCGCCGGTAATGTCCAGCGACGCCAGAAAATTCA
>JAGRJL010000523.1 GCA_020442775.1 Lysobacterales bacterium
GTGCCGTGGGTGTTGATGTAGTCCGGTGCACCTGAGTGCCCGGCCAGCGCCTGGCGCATGCAGTCCACTGCACCATCACCGGAGGGCGCGACCATGTCCACGCCGTCCGAACTGGCGCCGTAGCCGATCACCTCGCCGAGGATCTCTGCGCCGCGTGCCTGCGCATGCTCGAGGCTTTCCAGAATCAGGGTGCCGCCACCGCCGCCGATCACGAAGCCGTCGCGCTGCGCGTCATAGGGCTTGGAAGCGGTGGTCGGCGTGTCGTTGTGGTGGCTGGACAGCGCACCCATGCCGTCAAACAGCATCGCCATGCCCCAGTGCACTTCCTCGCCGCCGCCCACCAGCATCACGTCCTGCATTCCCCAGGCGATCTGCTGGTAGCCCAGGCCAATGCAGTGCGCGCTGGTGGCGCAGGCCGAAGAGACCGAATAGTTGTGCCCGCGGATGCCCAGCGCGGTGGCCACGCAGGCCGACACCGTCGAGCTCATGCAGCGGGTCACCATGTAGGGTCCGACCCGGCGAATCCCGCGACTGCGCAGGGTGTCGGCAGCGCCGATCTGGTTCTCCGGCGAGCCGCCGCCCGAACCCATGATCAGCCCGGTGCGGCGATCGTGCAGCTGCGCCTCGCTGAGGCCGGATTGCTGCAACGCCTGTTCGGTCGCCAGATAGGCATAGCCGGCAGCATCGCCCATGAAGCGGCGCTGCTTGCGATCGATCAGCGCATCGAGGTCAATCTGCGGTCGGCCAGCGATCTGGCTCTTCAATCCCGCTTCGGCGAAATCTGGCGCCGCGGTAATGCCGCTGCGACCCTCGCGCAGCGCCGCGCTGACGCTGTCCAGATCATTACCCAGGCAGCTGACGATGCCCATCCCGGTGACCACCACGCGGCGGGCGCTCATAGCGCGGAGGTATCGCTGAACAGGCCCACGCGCAGATCGTTGGCGGTGTAGATCTCGCGCCCATCGACCTCCATCCGGGCATCGCCGATGGCCAGGATCAGGCGCCGCTTGATCACCCGCTTGATATCAATGTGGTAGCTCACCAGCTTGGCGCTGGGCAGCACCTGACCAGTGAACTTGACCTCGCCCACACCCAGCGCGCGGCCATAGCCGGGCAGGTTCTGCCAGGCCAGAAAGAAGCCCACCAGCTGCCACATCGCGTCCAGCCCCAGGCAGCCGGGCATTACCGGGTCGGCCTTGAAGTGGCAGTCGAAAAACCACAGGTCGGGCTTGATGTCGAGCTCGGCGTGAATGCTGCCCAGGCCGTGGGCGCCGCCGTCGTCGTCGATGTTGACCACTCGGTCAATCATCAACATCGGCGGCGCGGGCAGGCGCGCATTGGCGTTGCCAAACAATCGACCTTCGGCGCAATCGATCAGTTGGGAATAGTCAAACGAGGCACGCATCAACCCGGGCTCCACAATCCAAACGCAGACAAACCGAGCGCGGAGCCCAGTCAGAGGGCCGCTAGTATTTCACGGCAGCGGCCGCTTTTGGTCGCAGATTAGACCAATTGCTCAAAGCTGTTCAGAAAAAAACTCCATACGCATGAGTACGTTGCACGCATTGGCGCGCCTTTCCGAGGCGATTGCGTGAACACATGACTTTCGACCGATGTGGTCGCCTGCAGCTTGTACTACAACTGTAGTACGACAACTGTAGTAGAAACCCATGAGCCAGAATTTTGCGCTGAGTGATCTGCAACTCGCGGTGATGCGAGTGCTGTGGTCTGCCGGGCAATCGACCACCAGTGAAGTCGCCGCAGCGCTCGGTCAGCAGCGCGGTCTGGCCCACACCACGGTGGCCACCCTTCTCAGCCGTCTGGAGAAGCGCGGGCTGGTGCAGTCTCAGCGCGAAGGCCGTCAGTTGAGCTATCGGGCCCTGATCGCCGAAAGCGCGGTGCGCCGCTCGATGGTCAGCGGGCTGCTCGGCAGCCTGTTCGCCGGTGACGCTGGCGCACTGGTGGCGCATTTGCTGGCCGAAGATGAGATCGCGGCGGACGATTTGCGCCGGGTACAGGCGCTGATCGACGAAACCGAAGACCCGGACCCGCGCGGAGAAAAATCATGAGCGGCTGGGAGAGCCAACTGCTCTCGTATTTGTTGAGTGCCTGGCTGCACACCCTGCTTGCGCTGGGAGTGGTGGCGGTAGGCGAAAGCATTGGGTGGTTGCGCGACTGGTCGCTGAATGAGCGAGCCTGGCGAATCGCGCTGCTGGCGCCGCTATTGACCGCCGCAGTCGGTTTGCCTGGCGGTGCGCTGCCGACGTCGCCGCCGACACCCGCGCCAGACCATCCAGCGGTGGTCATCGAGCGCACCCGAACCGCGCCCGTGATCGCTGCCCCGATGGCGGCTGCACGCCCATCGGCTCCCGCGCAGCCGGCGGCCACCGCGGCAGCGCCCGGTGAACCTGAACCAGCAACCATGCTCAGTCTGGCGCCGGGGTGGATCAGCGCAATCCTGCTGCTCTGGGCCGGCTGGGCGTCGCTGCGACTGCTCGCACTGGGACGTCAGTGGTTGGCGCTGAAGCGGCGCTGTGCCGGGCTGGATCAGGTGGATGCCGGCGCGCTGGTCGGGATTGCAGACGGACTGGCCCAGATCGGAGGCATTGCCAGGCCGCGCATGCGCTGGTCACCGGCGCTCTCCAGCCCGATGGTCACCATCGGCAATGAGCTGCTCCTGCCAACCTGGGCGCAGACCCTGCCTGCGGCACAGCAGCGGGCGCTGATCGCCCATGAGGTGGCGCACCTGCGCCGGGCCGATCCCTATTGGCGACTGCTGCTGGCGCTGCGCGACAGCCTGCTGCCGGTGCCGGGACAGGGGCGCGTCGCCCGTCGCCTCGGCGATCTGGCCGAGCTGCAGTGCGATGCCTGGGCCGCGCAGCGAAGCGACCGTCGGGCTCTTGCCCAATGTCTGGCCAGCTGCGCGCGGCATGGCCACCGGGTGGCGCTGCCAGCGCTGGCGGCCGCCATGTCCGAAACACGCTCGGGACTGCTGAACCGGGTGACTTATCTGATCAAGGAGAACGACATGGTTCATCGGAAACTACCCACCAGCCTGCGGCTGGCCCTGGGCGCAGCCTTCATCGGCGCCCTGACTGCGCTGCCCTCGGTGCAGCTGCAGGCTGTCGATCCGGCAAGCGCGGCGGCGCCGGCCGCGGAGCAGTCTGCCAACTTCAGCTACCGCTCGAGCTGGGACCTGGACACGCCATTCGGCAAACGTTTCTCGCTCTCGCTGAGCAGGCCCGGATACGCGCTCAAGGTCAAGGCCAAGGGTGAATTCGAGATCGCCGAGGACGAGCGCAGCCTGAGCCGACTCGATGGCGCCTTTTCAATCGAGGAAGAGGACGGGGAGCAGCGGCAGTCGGTCAGGTTCCGCAATCGCGACGGCAAGATCGAGGCCGACTACCGGCGCAACGGCAGCGATCAGGCGATGGATGCGGCGGCGCGCGATTGGATTGGTCGGATCCTGGCGACCGTCCTGCGCGAGGGCGCGGTCGACGTGGAGGGGCGGGTTCAGCGGATCCATGGCGCCGGCGGGATGGACGCGGTGCTTGCGGAAATCAACCTGATTTCCTCTGAATATGCCCGCGCCCAGTATCTGCTGACTGCGCTGGGCAGCTACGCGATGGAACCGGCGCAGCTCAATCACGCGATCACCCTGGCCGAGCGGATCGAATCCGATTACGAGCTGCGTCGGGTTCTGGTGGCAGCGGTGGAGAACCATCGGCTGAGCGCGCAGGATCAGGCTCGCCTGCTGACCGCCGGTGGCTCCATCGAATCAGACTACGAGTCGCGGCTGCTGCTGGAAGCGGCGGCGGGCACGCTGGATCTGGGTGGTCCGGCGCGAGCGGCCTGGTTCGCGGCGATTGCCAAGATCGACTCCGACTACGAAAAACGCCTGGCGCTGGTTGCGCTCGCCGAGCGCGGCGATCTCAGCCGCGCCGACCTGAGCGCGCTGATCAGCAGCATGGCCACGCTGGATTCGGACTATGAGGCGCGCAGCGCACTGGAGCAGGTCGCCGAGCGCGCCCGCCAGCAAGGGCTGACCGCCGACTATGCGCGAGCAACCGCAGCGATGGGATCGAGCTACGAACGCAGCGAAGCGCTCAAGGGCCTGCTGGTCGATGGCCAGCTCGATCGCGAATCGGCCCTGGCAGTGCTGGACGCAGTCGCCGGAATCGGATCCGACTACGAGACCACCTCGGTATTGATCAATCTGGTCGAGCACATGCCAGGCGATCCCGACTTGATCGCACGCTACCGACAGATCGCGCGCGGACTGGGTGACCACGAGCGCGGGCGCGCCGAGAGGGCGCTGGATCGCCTGGTGCTGTAGCGAGCTGGTTTGCTGAGATGGCGGCCATGGTTCGACCCCACTGCCGCCGTCGCCAATCGCGAACTCAGCTTGCCGCCGCCTCCAGGCGCTTGGCCAGATAGGCCTTGGCGAAGCGCCATTGGCGGCCCACGGTGGCGGTGGATGAACCCATCACCCGGGCAATCTCGTCGGTCTTGAGGCCGGAGAAGAATTTGAGTTCGACCACCTGGGCCAGCGGCGCGTCACTGGATTCGAGCTCGGTCAAGGCGGAATCAACCAGCAGCCAGTCCACCGAATCATCGAGGATCGGGTGTTCGGCGTCGGTCAACTCGTCGAGCGCCACGAACGGGGTCGCTCCGCCGCGCTTGTGGCTGCTGCGCTTGCGCAGGTAGTCAACCACCACTCTACGCACCAGGGTGGCGGCGACGGCGTAGAAGTGATCGCGGTTTTCCCAGCTCACCCGCTGATCGCTGAGCTTCAGGAAGGCTTCGTGAGCCAACTCGGTGGGGCGCAGGGTGAAATGCTCGGCGTCGCTGCCCAGCTGCTTCTGCGCCATCGCGCGCAGCGCCGGATAGACCGCCTCCAGCAAGGATTCCCTGGCGCCACGGTCGCCCTCCCGCCAGCGTGAAAGCAGTTCGGTAACTTGAACGACCGGGTTAGCCACACTCGCTCCTTGTCAACGATGACGCCGGGCGCCGCTCAAGGCTGGGTGGGCCCGGCACTCGGCGGCGACAGTCCACCAGACATGCTCAGTCCAGCGCAAGTTCCAGTGCCCTGGCAAGTGCCTGCTGGTGGAAATGCTGATGGATTCGGGAGCGCGCTCGTTCACCATCGATCGGTCCCAGGCGGGTCTCGCCGCGACGCTCCCCGACCAGTTCGACGGCGATCGCGCCCTCGCTGGTCGCCACAACCTGGGCCGGATCCAGCATCGCCAGCATCGCCAGCGGGTCGGCAAAGGCCCAGTTCTGTGCGCCCTTGGCGGCGACGAAGGCCGCGGTGCAGCGACTGATCTGGTGCATGAAGCGGGCCTTGGGTGAATCGCCCGCCAGCAGCCGCTCGATTTGTCCTACCGGCGGCGCTTCGCGCAGGGTGGCGACCCAGTCCACCAGCTCCAGCGTCGGCCATTCGCGAAATACCACTTCCGCCGCTTCCGGATCGAAGCCGATGTTGAACTCGGCAAAGGGGGTGGTGTTGCCAGGGCCGTCGATCGCTCCACCCATCACCAGCAGGCGCGCCACTCGCTGCGGGAGCTGCGGATCCAGGCGCAGTGCCAGCGCCAGATTGGTCAGCGGTCCCAGCGCAATGATTTCCAGCTGGCCTTCCCAACGCTGTGCCAGCTCGACGATCGCATTCGCTGCCGCGGTTGCGGTTGGGCTAGTGGCCGGCCGCGGCAAGTCGACGTCGCCGAAGCCGTCGCGCCCGTGCACATGGCCGGCATCTTCGGTCTGCGCCACCAGCGGTCTGGCCGCGCCGCTATGGACCGGAATGGGCCGGCCGATCAGATCCACCAGCGCACAAGCGTTGCGCACGGTGCAGTCCAGCCCCACATTGCCGCCGACCACAGTCAGCCCGACCAGCTCCACCTGGGGCGCTGATGCCGCCATCAGGATCGCCCAGGCGTCGTCGACGCCAGGGTCGGTATCAATCAGCAGGGGCCTTCTGTGGGTCACCAGGATTCTCGTCGCCTCGGGCTGCACAGTTTGCCATGCAATCCCGGCCCCAGCGGCGACCGAGCAGCCAAGCCGATGTGCGGACGGGTCCATTGACCGCCGCCGATTGGAAGGGCGATTGCCTGCCGCAGTCAGCGGCGACAGTGGATTGTGAAGGTTCACATCCGATACCGTCGGTGCCCTTGCTGATACGGGGGAATCAATGATGCGTCGATGGTTGCTGTCTCTGCTCGCCGCAATCCTGGTCGCGCCGGCGTTGGCCGATACCGTGGTCCGGGTCGAGCGTGGCGACCTCGGCAGCCTGCCGGCCGCGCTCGCCACGCTGCGCTCGCTGGACTACGGCAGCTACCAGTGGCTGCGAGTGGATCAGGACGGATTGTCCCAGCTGCGCCGCAGCGGCAGCCGCTACCAGATCGTTGCAGATGCCGACCTGATCAGCTTTGGCCGCCATCGCTTCGATCCGCTGGAGCGCTCAGCCGCGGGGCTGGCGCCAATGACCCGAGCCGGAGAATCCTTCCATCTGGTGCAGTGGTTCGGCCCACCCGGAAAGGCCGAGCTGGACAGCCTGCGCCGGGCCGGACTGGAGCCGCTGCAGTATTACCCGGGTAACGCCTATCTGGTCTGGGGCGGGCAGCAGCAGGCGGCCGGCTTCGGCGCTCGCGCTGAGGTGCGCTGGCTGGGTGCTTTCGCCGAGGAGTTCAAGCCCAGCGCGGATCTGGACAAGCGCAGCGGCGTGATCGAGAACGTGGCGGTGCAGTTCTACAACCTTGGTGATCCCGCAGCCACGATCGATGCGCTGCGCAATGCCGGGGCACAGGTGCTGCGCTGGCATGCAGCCCAGCCCGACAAACGCTTTTATGAGGCCATCGTGATCGTTGACGCCGCGCGCACCGACGCTCTCGCGCGGATTCCGGAAGTGCTCTGGTACGGCTATCAGAGCCCCAGAGGCGTGCTGGAGGACGAAATGTCCAGCCAGATCGTCGGCGGCAACACGGTCGGCGGGGTGCCCCAACTGGGCTATCTGGGTTTTCTCTCCGGCTTGGGCCTGGACGGTACCGGGGTGACCTGGGCGGTGACCGATTCGGGCGTTGATTTGTCTCACCCCGAGTTTGCCGGCCGTATCGCTGACGGCTTCAGCTATCCCGGTTGCCTGGCGGGCAATGGACCGGGCGACGACAGTGGCAGTGGCGGTCACGGGACTCACGTGGCTGGCATCATCGGTGGTGCCGGAGTGCTGGGTCTGGTCGACGGCGACGGTTTCAACTATGCGATCGGGGTCGCCCCGGCGGCGCAGATCTTTGCGCAGAATCCGATCTGCAACAGCAGCGTCCCCTGGCCACCGGCGGGCGGCTGGCAAGAGCTCAGCAAGCGCGCGCTGGCCGGCGGTGCGGTCGGCACCAACGCCAGCTGGACCACTGGCGAGGGATCCAATCACGGCTACCAGAACTCCGAGCGCACCTTCGATTTCATCGTCCGCGACGGCGACTTCGATACGGCAGGAATCGCCGAGCAGTTCTACTTCGTCTTTTCCGCCGGCAATAGTGGTCCGGGTGCGAGCACCCTGACCGCGCCCAAGGAAGCGAAAAATTCGATTGTGGTCGGGGCCTCCAACAATCAGCGAGCCGGGTCGATCGAGAGCATCGCCAGCTTCTCCAGCCGCGGGCCCTCGGTGGATGGACGCACCTTCCCGACCATCTCCGCGCCCGGTGCGCAGATCGCTTCCACCAGGCGCGTTGCCGGGGCCTCGCAGTGCGCTACGGCAATCGCCGGCACCAGCAACCAGATGTCCTTTTGTTCGGGTACCAGCATGGCCGCACCGCACGTTTCCGGACTGGGCGCGCTGCTGGTGCAGTGGTGGCGCGGCAATAACGGCGGCGCGGAACCAAGCCCGGCGATGCTCAAGGCACTGATGGTCAACGGCGCTCGCGACATGCAGAACGTGGCCGCGATCCCCAACAACACCGAAGGCTGGGGCCGGGTGCACATTCCGGGCTCGCTGGCCGATGGGGTCTCCCGGCATTACATCGACCAGACCGAAGTGCTCGATGACACCGGCGAAGTATTCGAGCTGCAGGTGCGCGTGGTCGACAACGGGGAACCGCTGCGGATCACTCTGGCCTGGAGCGACGCGCCGGGCGCGATCGGGGCCAATCCGGCGCTGGTCAACGACCTCGATCTGGAGGTGGACGTAGACGGCGCCACCTATCTGGGCAATGACTTCGCCAGCGGCGCATCGACCACCGGCGGCAGCGCCGATCGCCGCAACAACCTTGAGAACGTCTTCGTCCCCAGCGCCGGCGGTGCCGTCACCATCCGGGTGAGGGCCAATGTGATCGCCGGAGACGGGGTGCCCTTCAGCGGCGATGACAGCGACCAGGATTTCGCGCTGGTGTGCACCAACTGCGAGCAAGGTCCCGGTTACTCG
>JAGRJL010000524.1 GCA_020442775.1 Lysobacterales bacterium
CGCGGTCCACGGCTGGTGCATTGGTGCCGGGGTGGAGCTGTGCGCGGCGGCCGACTTCCGTCTCGCCAGCTGCGACGCCCGCTTTGCCATGCGCGAGGTCAAGGTGGGGATCGTTCCGGATCTGGGTGGGATTCAGCGATTGCCCTATCTGATCGGCGAGGGTTGGGCCCGGCAGATGGCGCTCACCGGCGACGAGCTGGACGCCGCCACCGCCGCCAGAATTGGCCTGGTGACCGAGGTGTACGCCGACCCGCAAGCGCTGCTGGATGGCGCTCGCGCGCTGGCCAAGCGGATTTGCGCCAACCCGCCGATGGTGGTCTCGGCGATCAAGCGGGTGATGGCTGACCGCATGGACGCGGCGGTCAGCGCCGGCAATCACGCCGCCGCGGTGCAGAATGGCATGCTGATGCAGTCGGAAGATTTCGCCGAGGCGATGCGCGCATTCATGGAGCGTCGCGAGCCTAAGTTCCAGGGTCGCTGAGCCTGCGGCTCGGCTCGCCAATTTCCATACTCCGGCGAATGGTCGTTAATATCTGCGCACTGATCTGTTAGAGGCAGCCCCCATGTCTGAAGCCTTTCCGCACCTGCTGGCACCCCTGGACCTGGGCTGGACCCAGCTGCGCAACCGGGTGCTGATGGGCTCAATGCACACGGGCCTGGAGGATCGCGCCAGCGATTACGACAAACTGGCGGCCTACTTCGCCGAGCGTGCGGCCGGCGGCGTGGGCCTGATCGTCACCGGTGGCATCGCGCCCAGCGTGCGCGGATGGTTGGCGCCGTTTGCCTCCAAACTGTCTTGGCCCTGGGAGGTCAAGCGGCACAAGAAGGTCACCAGCGCAGTGCATGCTGAAGGTGGCCATATCTGCATGCAGATCCTGCACGCGGGCCGCTACGGCTATCACCCGCTGAGCGTGGCGCCTTCAGCGATCAAGTCACCGATCACCCCGTTCAAGCCCGGCGTGCTGTCGGCCGCCGGGGTGGAACGCACCATCAATGACTTCGTCCGCACCGCGGCCTATGCCCAGGAAGCGGGCTATGACGGGGTCGAGGTGATGGGATCGGAGGGCTATCTGATCAATCAGTTTCTGGCCGAGCGCACCAACCGCCGGACCGATGATTGGGGCGGCAGCGTGGCCAACCGCCAGCGCTTCCCGATCGAGATCGTGCGCCGGATGCGGGCCAAGGTCGGCAAGGAATTCGCCATCGTCTATCGCTTGTCGATGCTGGACCTGGTCGAGGGCGGCCAGAGCTGGGAGGAAATCGTGCAGTTGGCCAAGGGCATCGAGGCCGCCGGCGCGACCCTGATCAACACCGGGATCGGCTGGCACGAGGCGCGGATCCCGACCATCGTCACCTCGGTACCGCGCGCTGCCTTTGCCTTCGTCACCGCCAAGATGAAGGCCGAGGTGTCGATCCCCCTGGTGACCACCAACCGGATCAACATGCCGGCAGTGGCCGAGCAGATTCTGGCCAGTGGTCAAGCCGACATGGTGTCGATGGCCCGTCCGCTGCTCGCCGATTCGCACTGGGTGCGCAAGGCCAGCGAGGGCCGGGTGGACGAGATCAACACCTGCATTGCCTGCAACCAGGCTTGCCTCGACCACGTCTTCGTCAATCGCCGCGCCTCCTGCCTGGTCAACCCCCGCGCCTGTCACGAGACCGAACTGACCATCAAGCC
>JAGRJL010000525.1:0-3653 GCA_020442775.1 Lysobacterales bacterium
GCGAAACCCTGCAGCAGCTGGCGAAGAGCTATCAGGACACGCTGGTGCCGCTGGTCTCGGCGGTGCACCACAAGCTGCGGCTGGACCAGAGCATCTGGGAGCACATTCGTCATGTGCGTACCGAACTGGACGGACTCGTGGGCCGGCTCGATTCGGGCGCGGGCAAGCCGGCAAAAGCGAAGGCCGCATCAAGCAAATCCAAATCTGATCAGTAGGGCGGCAACGCCCTCCGCAACAGATGCACCACCACGGTTGTGAAAAACAGCAGGTTGCGCGGGATGCCGAACCAGAATCCGTAACGAATGCCGTCGGTACCGGTGCCTGCGGTCAGGGATTGGTCGGTCCGACTGGCCAGGGCCAGCATCCAGTCCAGCGATCGCGGCCACTCGCAGAGCTCCTGTCGCCAACGCCGGGGAATTCCGCTCGGGCCAACCCGAGCACCAACGATTCCGCCGACAATCGCCGCCAGTGTGTCGGCATCGCCGCCGCAGCTGACCGCGGCGGTCAGCGCGCTTTCGAAGTCATTCGGGAAAGCCAACCAGATGCGAATCGCCACGGCCACCGTATCGACGACGTAGCCGCTGACGCCTGCCGACTGGCCACTGTCCCGCAGGAAACTCTCAATCGACTCACCTTCTTTCACGCTGTGCACGGCTTGACCCAGGCGCCCGACAAACAGCGGATCCACATCCGGAACACGCTGCGCCAGCTCGGCCAGCAGCGCCTCGGCGTCGCAGCGACCCTGCGCCGACTGTGCAGCCGCCAGGGCGACCACCAATGCGCCGGTGGCGGCCAATGGATCGCGATGGGTGATCTGCGCGCTGATTGAGACCAGTTCGACCATCCGATCGGGATCGTGGACCGCGGCACCGATCACTGCGCTGCGCATCGCCGGACCGTTGCCAGCTGACCACACGCCGCTGCGCTTCCAGCCAAAGCCCAGCCACAGCCGGACAATGGCGCGCAGGGTTGCCCAGCCAATTCCGGCCGGTGGACCCAGCAACCACCAGCGCAGGCCCCAACTCAGCCCTCGCGCAAAAGCTTCGGGATCACCTCCGGAACGAGCCAGCGCGAGCGCGACCAGGCAACTATGCTCGGTGTCATCGGACACCATTCCGCGCCCGAGGAGGAAACGATAGCGATCCGGCGGGCCCAGTAGCCGTCGTGCCCGCGTCGGCCGCAACCCCTCATAGGGCAGACCCAATGCATCGCCGACCGCGGTGCCAATCAGGGATCCTGCTGTCGCATCGGGATTTCTATCCATGGATGTCGTCCAAGGCGCGGTCGCGCTCCACCGGCATCACCTGCGACCCCAAGCCAGTAGACTAAGTTCAATCCCGGAGGGAGCCGAAAGATGGCGTCCAAGCGCAGCAGTTACCGCATCCTTTCACTGGCCGGCGGCGGCTATCTGGGCCTCTACACCGCAGCGGTGCTTGCGGCTCTGGAGCAGCGCTGCGGCGAGCCCATCGCGCGGCGTTTCGATCTGATCGCGGGGACCTCGGTCGGCGGGATCCTGGCGATCGCGCTGGCTTTCGAGATTCCGGTCAGCACCATCGTGGCGCTATTCAGGCAGCACGGCGAAAAGATCTTCTCCTCCCGCCACCTTCCCAGCAACGACATTGGCCGATTGCTCGATCTGGCCCGATCGGTACTTGGACCCAAATACGATGGGCTCGCGCTGCGCGAGGCGCTGGAGGAAATCTTCGCGAACCGCACCCTGGGTGAGAGCCAACATGCGATCGTGGTGCCCGCAGTCAATGTCAGCCTCAGCCAGACCAAAATCTTCAAGACCCCGCATGGGCCCGCCTCCATCGGCGATGAGCAGCTTCGCGCAGTAGACGTCGCCATGGCCACCTCGGCCGCTCCTGCCTATTTCCCGGCTGTGCGCATTGGCGAGCATCTGTATGCGGACGGCGGGATCTTCGCGGTGGCGCCCGATCAGGTGGCGCTGCATGAAGCCGAGCACTTTCTGCAGATCAAGGCCTCACGGATTCAGATGCTGTCCATTGGCACTGCCACCGAGAACTACCGGCCCGCAGACCCGATCGAGGCCGATGATGGGGCCATCGGCTGGCTGTCATCGGGCCGTCTGATCCTGACCACCGTTTCAGTTCAACAGCAGCACGTTCATGCCATGCTGGAAGACCGACTGGGCGAGCGCTACATGCGCATCGACAGCGGCTGGGGGAACCACGGGCTGGGGATCGACGTGGCCACCCGCGACGCAGCCGACCGATTGCTGAAGATGGCCGAGGAATCGGTGGATGCGCTGGACCCGCGCTTCCTGTCACGCGCACTGGACGGCTGAGCATCGGCGCCCTGTACCGGGTCGCGATCGAGAGCGCCGATTTCCTGCTTGAGCCCCGCATTGCGTATTCAACGGCAGTGATCGGTGGGGAGCCGAGGATGCGTGGTCGGTGGATGACCAGAGTCGGAGTGCTGTTGACGTGGCTGGCGTTCGCTGGGCAGGCCGTATCAGCGACAACCGACAGTCGACTGGCAACCTTGCAGGATGCGCTCTATCACGACCCGGTCCAGGCTGACCAGGCCGTGGCAGAAGCCCTCGCTGCGGGCTGGCTGGAGCAATGGCGCGCCAAGCTGCTGCTCGCCACTGCCCACTACCAGCGAAATGAATTTCAGGCCTCGCTCAAAGTGCTGGCCGAAGCCGAACCCCTGGTTGACGCGCTGGCAGCCCCCCAGCCCAAGGCCCAGCTGCAAAGCCTGGTCGCGCAGAACTTCTATCGCATGGGTTCGATGGATCAGGCGATGCAGGCAGCGCGAACCGCTGACCGCTACCTGGAGGCGGAGGAGGATCGAGCGCTGAAAGCGCAGATCTACAACATCATCGCTGCGATTTACCTGGCCACTGGCGACCGGATCAACGCGCGCAGCCACTTCGAGCGCTCGCTTGCGCTGTTCCAGGCAGAAGGGAGTCAGGCCGACATCGCCAAGCTTCACAACAACCTTGGTGCGCTGCTGATCGAAGATGACGATCTGGATGCCGCCGAGCCCCACCTGCGAACTTCCCTGGAACTTGCGCGCACCCTGGGAAGAACCACCACCATCATTCCCAACCTGGTCAACCTGTCCGAGCTGCACGCCCGGCGGGGCCAGCACGAGCAAGCCCGGGCCGCGATCGAAGCTTGCTTTCAAACGGCCAACGCCAGTGAGGAATCACATCTGGTCTGGTGTCACGAAGCCGCCAGCTTTCAACTCCGATCGGCAGGGAATCTGGTGGATGCCGTGTTGCAGGCGCGCCAGGCCCTGGCATTCGCGGAGCGCTTTGGGCTGCAGCAGCATATCGTCGACACCGCTCGCAATCTCGCTGCGATGCTCGCGCAACTGAACCTGCACGAAGAAGCCGCAGCAATGAACGACAAGGCATTCGTGACCATGAATGCGATTCGGGACCAGCTGCTGCGGCTGCGACTGGAGCAAAGCAATGCCCTGATCGACTACGAGCGGGCTCGCGCCGAAGTACAGCAACTGCAGTTGCAGGACCGCTATCGCCGTCGCAATCAATGGCTGCTGATCGGTGGGGTCGCGGTCCTGTTTCCGCTGTTGCTCGCCAGCCTGTGGCTGCTGCGCTCTCGCTCCATGGCAGTCAAGTCGCTGGCGCTGGCCAACCGCCGCAACGCGGAGCTGGCCCTCAC
>JAGRJL010000525.1:3701-4274 GCA_020442775.1 Lysobacterales bacterium
TGGCCGCAGGCAGTGACAAGGGTCGCGAACTGGTCCTGGCGCAAATTGATATCGACCACTTCAAGCAGATCAACGACCGCTTCGGACATGAACTGGGCGACAAGGCTTTGCGCCAAGTTGCTGAAGCAATCCGCAGCGTGGTACCCGACGACGGCATGGCGGCTCGCTGGGGCGGCGAGGAATTCATCCTGGTGATGCCCGGCGTTGGCATCAGCCAGGCGCATTCCCTCTGTCAGCGCCTGCAGGCAGTGCTGCGTGAGACCGAAGCCGCTCCTTGCACGCTGACCGTAAGCATAGGGCTCGCGGCTGGCCGGTTCGAACAGTTTGAAGTACTGATCGCTACCGCAGATGCGGCCATGTATGCGGCCAAGCGAGCGGGACGCGACCGCATCGAAAAGGCACCGGCGGCGGACGCCCTGTTGGCATCCGGCAAGCGCTGATCTGATCCTGCAAGTGTCGCGCCGACCGAATCCGCGGCCGCTAATCGGATCAATCCCCCATCCTGGCCGCGCAGCGTCGCCAGCGCAGCCACGCCCGTCCCGATGCCCAGCCCAAGCACCTCCACGTGGCCGC
>JAGRJL010000526.1 GCA_020442775.1 Lysobacterales bacterium
AGTCCAAGGGCTTCGCGGTCGAGGTGCTGGAAGAGAGCGACGGGGAAGTCGCCGGGATCAAGAGCGCGAGCATCCGGGTAGAAGGCGACTACGCCTTTGGCTGGCTGCGCTCGGAAACCGGAGTCCATCGGCTGGTGCGCAAGTCGCCGTTCGACTCCGATGCGCGCCGCCACACCTCCTTCGCCTCCGTGTTCGTGTCACCGGAAGTCGATGACGACATCGAGGTAGAGATCAATCCCGCCGATCTGAAGGTCGACGTTTACCGCGCCAGCGGCGCCGGCGGTCAGCACGTCAACCGCACCGAGTCGGCGGTGCGTATCACCCACGGTCCCAGCGGGATCGTGGTGGCCTGTCAGAACGATCGCTCCCAGCACAAGAACCGGGCGACCGCGATGAAGCAGCTCAAGGCCAAGCTCTACGAGATGGAACTGAACAAGCGCAAATCCGAACAGCAGAAGATGGAAGACGCCAAGTCCGACATCGGCTGGGGCAGCCAGATCCGTTCCTACGTCCTGGACCAGTCACGGATCAAGGACCTGCGCACTGGAGTGGAACGCGGCGATACCCAGGCGGTGCTGGACGGGGATCTGGATGAATTTGTGGAAGCCAGTTTGAAGGCGGGGCTTTAAGAGCGAGGGCTCAAGGTATGGGGCCCAGGGCCTAGGGCCTAGGGCCCAGAAGAGCAGCCTCGCATTGAGTCGCTTTCCTGGGCCCTGGGCCCTGGGCCCTCCTCCCCTGGGCCCTTCAAAGAGCCACCTCCTGCGCCCCGGGCTTCCGCTTCGACCGGGTCAGCAACGGATGCCCGATCACCGCCAGCAACAGGATTGCGACACCGGTGTAGAAGGTCAGGCTGAGCTCGCGCTGTTCGCCCAGCAGAAGCATCGCCAGTACGATCGCGTAGATCGGCTCCAGGTTGACAGCGAGTTGGGCGCTGAATGCGCTGATCTGCCGTAGCGCCACCAGCGAGAGCGCGAATGGCAGCAGAGTGCAGCCCATTGCCAACACGAACAGCAGGATCAGATCGTGGTTGCTGGGCAGGGCGAACAGGGCGCCGGCCTGGGACGGGAAGATCCACGGCATCAGCGGCGCCAGCAGGGTCAGACAGAGGGTGCCGGCGCCCAGCTCCAGCGCGGTGACCGTCAACGGATCACCCTGATGCACATAGCGCTTGTTCAGCGCGCCGAAGATCGACACCAGGAACGCCGACAGCACCCCGACCGCAAATCCCAGATGCATGCTGGAATCGACCCCGCCGACCACCAGCGCGACCCCGGGAATCACCGCAATACCCAGCGCCAGCTCGCTGCGAGCGATCCGTCGTCCGGCAATCAGTGGCTCGATCACCGCCAGAAATACCGGTCCGAAGGCCATCGCGGTGACCGCCACCGAGGCATTCGACAGCTTGATCGCCCCATAAAAGGTCAGCCAGTGCAGCGACACCAGCGCGCCGATCAGCGCATAGATACCAATCTGTCTGAGCGGAATTCGTGCCAGCGAACGCCACACCTTCGGCAACAGCGCGAGTACTCCAGCGACCATCAGCATTCGCCACCACACCAGCGGTAGCGAAGGAAGGGTGATCAACTTGCCAAGAATCGCGGTCACCCCCCACAGCAGCACGCAGAAGTGAATCTGCAGGTAAGCCTTCGTGGTGGCGTGGTCGGGCGGTGGATTTGACATGGGCGCGGGTCGAATGATCAGGAACTGCAGGAGAGCATCGAGCAGCCGGGGCGGTGTCGGGCCCACTCTGGACGCAGCTGCGCATAGGCGCCGCCATCCGGATGCGGATGGTAGGGCGACTTCAGCACTGCCATCAGCTGGTGGAGCGGCGCCAGGTCGCCGCCTTCTGCAGCGTCGATCGCCTGCTGGGCGAGCCAGTTCCTCGCTACATAGAGCGGATTGTGGCGCTCCATCAGCGCGCGGCGCTGGTCCTGATTGCTCGCTTGCGCTGCACCGCACCTTCGATACTGCTCGAACCAGCGG
>JAGRJL010000527.1:0-345 GCA_020442775.1 Lysobacterales bacterium
GGGCACAGCTGCGGCGGCTCCAGCGGCGGATCGGCCGCCGCAGCTGCTGCCGGTCTGTGCAGCTTCGCCCTGGGCAGCGACAGCCTCGGTTCGACGCGGATTCCCGCCAGCTACTGCGGCGTCGTCGGTTTCAAGCCCAGCCACGGGCGGATTTCTCAGCACGGGCTGGTCAAGGTCGCGCGCCGACTCGATCAGGTCGGCCTGCTGGCCCGCGCCGGGGGCGATCTGCCAGCGCTGTTTCAGGCGGTCAGCGGTATCGATCATCGCGACCCCACCTCGCATTCGGTGCCGCTTGCCCACGCCGAAGTGCACGGCCGCCGGCTGCGCATCGCCTACCTGAGCAAT
>JAGRJL010000527.1:555-3110 GCA_020442775.1 Lysobacterales bacterium
CAGCGGATGCTGCAGTTCGCGCAGACCCGCAGCGCCAGCGATCTGGTGGCAGCCGAGCGTGAGCTGGATCAGGCGCTGCTGACGTTGCGCGAGATCCTCGGCAGGCATGACGTGCTGCTGACTCCCGCGACCCCGCAGTCGGCCTACGCGCTGACCGACCCGGTCCCCACCGATCAGGCGCTGCTGACCGCCATCGCCAATTTCGCCGGAGCGCCGGCGATCAGTGTGCCGATGGCGCCAGCCGCCGACGGTCTGTCGATCGGTCTGCAGGCGATCGGCGCGATCGGCAGCGACCTGTTGCTGATGGCGCTTGCCGAACGCTTCGAACAACTGCGCGACGCTGCCCCCTGAGCCGAGTTTGAGGTCTCAGGTCGCACCTGCCAGTTCGCCTTCTCGTCGCCGCAGGGCGATCGCAGCAATCCGCGCCTGGTCCAGCGCCTGGGCTATCGCCGGGCCCTGGATACCCCTGGCCAGAATCGGCCCGGCGCTGATTTCGCGCGCCGCAGCCGCCTCGGCCAGCATCTGGGTCGCCTGCGGGTAGCGCTGGTCGAACAGCCCGGTGCGGCCGCGCTTGTCGGCCTCGCAGGCCAGCGCGAACACGTTCAGCCGCTGCGGCCGACGCAGGCCGTCGAAAGCCTGGATCAGGCGCAGCGCGGTGCCCGGACGCAGCTCCTTGTAGCGGTGCAGTGTGAGGTGATGCTTGCAGGTCAGAATCGCCAGCTCGCGATGCTCGCGCGGCAGCTTGAGTCGCTCACAGAGCGTTTCCAGCGGCGCCACGCCGGCACCCTCATGGCCAGGGTGTCCGGGGAGATGCTCTTCGGCGGTCAGTGCCTTGCCCAGATCGTGGGTCAGCGCACAGAAACCGACCAGATCGTCGCCGGGGGCAAGCCCGGCGGCCTGATCCAGCACCAGCTCGGTGTGCCAGCCGGCGTCGATTTCCGGGTGCCAGGTGCGTCGCTGGGGTACCCCATAGAGTGCCGCCACCTCCGGAAACAACCGCTGCAGCGCACCGCAGGCGCGCAGCACCTGAACAAAGGCGCTGGGCTGGGACTCGCCCAGGGCCCGACGCAGCTCGGCCCAGACCCGTTCGGGAACCAGATGGTCAACCTCACCATTGCCGACCATCTCGCGCAGCAGCGCGCGGGTCTCCGGCGCCACCCTGAAGCCCAGCGGAGCGAAACGCGCGGCGAAACGGGCGACCCTGAGCAGCCGCACCGGATCTTCCACGAAGGCCGGCGAGACGTGGCGCAGCCAGCGCTGCTCCAGATCGCGAGCGCCGCCATAGGGATCCACCAGCCGGCCCTGTTGGTCCTCGGCCATCGCGTTGATGGTCAGGTCGCGGCGGGCTAGATCTTCTTCCAGGGTCACTGCCGGATCAGTATTGAAGCTGAAGCCGGCATAGCCGCGGCCGGTCTTGCGCTCGGTGCGGGCCAGCGCGTACTCCTCGCCGCTCTGCGGGTGCAGGAATACCGGAAAATCGGCGCCCACCGGCTTGAAGCCGCGCTCGACCATGGCTTTCGGGGTTTGCCCGACCACCACGTAGTCGCGATCGCTGACCGCTCGGCCCAGCAGGCGATCGCGCACCGCGCCTCCGACCAGATAGCAACGCATCCGATTGCCGCTCAATTGCGTATGATCGGACTAGTATGCCAGCCCGATCTCGATCCACCGCCGTCCTTTGCGCGCTCCTGCTCACGCTGGCCGCCGATCCCGCCCGCGCCGCCGACGGGGCAATGCTGGCCACCTCCGGACTGCAGTCGATCGAGGGTAGTGCGGGTG
This sequence comes from Lysobacterales bacterium, assembly GCA_020442775.1. Taxonomy (GTDB): domain Bacteria; phylum Pseudomonadota; class Gammaproteobacteria; order Xanthomonadales; family SZUA-5; genus SZUA-5. The sequence continues at coordinate 2,335 of JAGRJL010000527.1, forward strand.
GCGGACTGACCACCTGGGCGCTGATTGCCGGTCACGCCGAACGCGGCGAGCACGCCTATGGCGCAGGGGTCAGCCGGGCCGTGACTGACGGCTTCGCGCTGACCAGCGCCAGCGCCTATCTGAGCTGGAACAACCGCCTGGAGCTGAGCATCGGCCGGCAGACGCTGGACCTGGACGCGCTGGTGGAAAGCGGTGCGATCGATCGCACCGATGTGTCGATGAATCTGCTGGGACTGAAATATCGCATTGGCGGAGACGTGATCTACGGCGACTACGGCCAACTCTCCGTGGGAGCGGTCTACAAGCACAACGAGGATGCCGCCCTGGTTCGTCTGATCGGCGCCGAGCGCGCCTCCGGTATAGACGCGTATCTGGCCTGGAGCAAGCTGTGGCTGGACGGCCCCGGCGATCGCAACTGGCTGCTCAACTTCACCCTGCGTGCGACCCAGGGACATCAGCTGGGGCTGAGCGGCTTTGATTCCGACTATCAGGTCAGCGCCGAAGGCGCGGTCGGCATCTTCCTCAATCCCAACTGGGTGGTCGGCGCCGAGTACCGCAGCAAGCCGGATCGATTGCCCAATGCCGCCGAAGAAGACTGGGCCGACCTCTACCTGGCCTGGTTTCCGAACAAGCGCTGGGCCTTCACCCTGGGCTACCTGGACCTGGGATCAATTGGCGGTGTCAACGATCAGCATGGGGTCTACGCGGCGGTGCAGTATGGTCACTAGAGGCTGGATGCTGGCGACTGCCCTGGCAGTCCTGTTGGTCGGCTGTGG
>JAGRJL010000527.1:3178-3436 GCA_020442775.1 Lysobacterales bacterium
GCGGTGGCCGAGAGCGTCGCTGACCCGCGCTTTGGCGATCTGTTCACCCAGGCCGATCTGAACCGACTACGGGAGCAGCTGGCCGACCAGATCTGCGAGCTCGCTTCAGGACCCTGTGTCTACCAGGGTCTGTCGATGGCTGACGCCCACAGCGGCATGCAGATCACCCCGTCGGAGTTCAACTGGTTTGTCGAACACACCCGTGACGCGATGATCGAGCTGGGTTATCCGGTGGGCACCCAGAATCGATTGCTGGCC
>JAGRJL010000528.1:0-264 GCA_020442775.1 Lysobacterales bacterium
GTGACGCTCACTGCCTCGGCTGTCACTGGATCAACCTTTGCCGGTTGGGGCGGCGCTTGCTCGGGAACTGGAACCTGCTTGGTCGTCATGAGCCAGGCGCGCAACGTGACGGCGACGTTCAACGTTACGCCGCCGTCTACCTTCGCCTTGTCGGTCAGCAAGGCCGGAACCGGAAGCGGCACGATCACCAGCAGCCCGAGCGGCATCAACTGCGGCAACACCTGCTCGTTCGATTTCCCTGCCAACACCAGCGTGACGCTCACT
>JAGRJL010000528.1:276-6231 GCA_020442775.1 Lysobacterales bacterium
TGGATCAACCTTTGCCGGTTGGGGCGGCGCTTGTTCGGGAACCGGTACCTGCACGGTGGTCATGAGTCAGGCGAGGAGCGTTACCGCGACGTTCACCGCAGTCGGCGAACCGGTCGCATTGCCGAACGAACAGACCGTTTTCGGCGTAGTGAATTCAACTAGTCCAAACGACGATTGGCGCACCTATATGCTGGATCTCCCGCCGGGCCTAAACTCGCTAAGCGTGACTGTCTTTGACCAGAGTGGTAACGTGGATTTGCACGTTCGTCGCGGCGAGGTGCCAGTGCCTGGCGAAGCGGACTGCAGCCCCTCGCTTCCAGGAACCCAGCGCGAGAATTGCACATTCACAAACCCAGAGTCCGGTCCATGGTATGTCCGTGTTTACGGTGTCGCCACTGGTCTACAAGACTTCGCCATAGTGGCTCAATGGCACTACCGATTCAGGATCAGTTTTTCTGGTGATGGCGCCGGCGCGGTTGAAGTGGATCCGGTTGGCTACATTATTCAATCCCCCAACAATACGTCATTCTTTCCCGCACCCGACGATGTAATCACTCTGACGGCGACACCTTCAATCGGATCGGAGTTTGTCGGTTGGAGCGGAGGCGGATGCTCTGGAATCGATCCCTGCACTGTCGTCATGAACGAGTCGCGCAGCGTTACCGCGACGTTCAACGCAGTCGGCGAACCGATCGTATTGCCGAACGAAGAGACCGTTTTCGGCGTAGTGAATTCCACCAGTCCAAACGACGATTGGCGCACCTATGCGCTGGATCTGCCGCCGGGCCTAAACGCGCTAAGCGTGGCTGTCTTTGACCAGAGTGGTAACGTGGATTTGCACGTTCGTCGCGGCGAGGTACCAGTGCCTGGCGAAGCGGACTGCAGCCCCTCGCTTCCAGGAACCCAGCTCGAGAATTGCACTTTTATAAACCCAGAGTCAGGTCCATGGTACGTCCGTGTTTACGGTGTCGACACTGGGCTACAAAACTTCGCCATAGTGGCTCAATGGCACTACCGGTTCAGGATCAGTTTTTCTGGAGATGGCGCCGGCGCGGTTGAAGTGGATCCGATTGGCTACAGTATTCAATCCCCCAACAGCACGTCATTCTTTCCCGCACCCGACGATGTAATCACTCTGACTGCGACGCCTTCAGTCGGATCGGAGTTTGTCGGTTGGAGCGGAGGCGGCTGCTCAGGAATCGATCCCTGCACTGTCGTCANNTCATGAACGAGTCGCGCAGCGTTACGACTATCTTCAGGTCCCTCACACACACTCTCTCCGTCAGCAAAATCGGTGCAGGCTTTGGCACCGTAGAAAGCAGCCCGGTCGGAATTCAATGCGGCGGCACCTGTTCGGCTAGCTTCGACGCCGACTCCAGCGTGACACTTACGCCGACCGCGGCAGCAGGATCTGAGTTCGCGGGTTGGAGCGGTGCTTGTTCGGGTGGGGGAATCTGCACCGTGGTCATGAATCAAGCGCAAAGTGCAATTGCGAACTTCGGTGTACAGACGCTGTTGGCTCTCAATCTGGACCCCTTGTCGATGAGTTTCGGCGACGCGCAGGTCGGCAACACTAGCGACCCGCAGAATGCCATTCTTCAAAACATCGGAAATAGCGATGTGATCATCGGGGACTTGATTGTGGCTGGACGCGATGCCGTTGACTTTGACCTGAGTAACGACACCTGCTCCGGGCAAACTATCGGGCCGGCCGATAGCTGCAGCTTTGATGTCGTTCTTGCCCCCTCGGCCGCCGGCTCGCGCAGCGCCCAAGTGGAAATTCCATCTAACGCGCCTAGCAGCCCGGATGTCCTCCTGATGACCGGGAATGGCGTGGAGTCCACCACAACGTCGCTGATGGTCGACAACAACCCGTTGAGGCTCCATCAGTCGGCGCTGTTCACCATCAACGTGACGGGCACCCATGCGGCCCCTGCCGATGGTGAGGTGCAGGTGAGCGCCAGCAGTGGCGAAAGCTGCAGTGACGCCGGCCCCGCGCAGATTGACGGACCGGTGGCCAGATTCAGCTGTACGATCGCATTCGCCACTCTCGGGCCGAGGCTGATCACGGCCAGCTTCAGTGCCTCTGGCACTCACAACGGCAGCTCTTCGCCGGCGTTGCCGCTTTCGGTGATGGTTTTCGCCGATTTGTCGATTACCGTCAGTGACGGGCAAGGCACGGTCAACGCGGGAGACACGCTGACCTACTTGATCGAAGTCCGCAACGCCGGCCCGGACACCGCACCGAGCACGGCCGTAATCGTGACTGTAGATCCGCTCCTTGACAACTTGACCTGGAGTTGCGCGGGAGTCAACGACGCCACCTGTCCAGCAATCAGTGGCAGCGGGATGATTGCCGAACTGGTTACCCTGCCTTCGAACAGCGGTTTGGACATTCTGTTTGAAGGGATATTGGAGACCGGTGCGTCGACCAGTGTGTTGCTTCAGAGCGAGGTCAATGCAGATGATGCCGGTCCGAACTTCGTTTTCGATCCTGAATCGACCAACGATCAAGCAACCGATGTCAATATGGTCGACGGAATGTTCGGCAATGACTTTGAGTAAGTGCAACCGGCACCCATGCCGAGTGGTTGGATGTGAATGCGACTAGGTACATCGCGCTACGCGGTAATTAATTGATTACCGCGTAGCGCAGCTAAGAAGAGGCGGAGTCAATCAATTCCGTCTTAGCGGACTGAGATCTATTCAAGTCGCAAAATAGCTTCAAAAGCTGCGGCTATTATTATCCGATCTCTCCATAGCAAGCGGAATGATCGAAGTTTAATAATCACTCCGGGTCCGAAGTAAAATCCAGGCATTAGCTTTCCGGGGGATTTCGGGTGGCTACAGGGGACTTTTCCGGGCTCGACTGGACCAGATGGTGGATCCTCGGCATCCGTTGGCCGTGCTTGGTACCAGTTTGCCCTGCAAGAGCCTGAAAGCAGCGTTGGCGCCGTGTTTGTGCCTCAGGATCGATATGGGAAATTGGTCAGTGTGGAGGACCTGTTTGGCGCTGGTGAGCATCTGGTTGGCGCCGGGGTCAGCGTGGCCGGCCGGCCGCGTTTGCCGATGCGGCTGATGTTCAGCCCGCTCTATCTCAAGCACGCCTTCGATCTGGACTACTGCGAGCCGCTGTTGCCCTGCGACCCGACTCAAGTCGGGCGGGCGGATTCGCAGCGAGATTGGCGAACGCGGGGTGGAGGAGCTGCTCAAGGCCACGATTGGAGCGCTGCTGGCTCAAAGGGTCGGCCGGCGATGCACTGCACGCGTTGTTGTGCGGTGCGCGGCCGGCTGTAACCTGCTTTGGTTGTTGCGAGCGATTGCGCAAGAGGGCATCAAACCCTCTTGCGCCTGCGAATCTGGGCCTTGTGGGTCGAAATTCGATCCGCTCACGACCAAAGGCAACCACTCCGAGCCAGCGCACTGTCATCGCTGAGCAAACTCAACCCCGATTCACCAGACTTGGCGATTGCCTAGGCGGATTGAGGGGTCTTGCAGGACCGGCCAATTGCCTTTGCGATCTCGGTGAGCAGCGGCAGTGCAGTGGCTCTAGGCAGAGATGTTGCCGACTGAATGGCCTTGGCCAACAAGCTCGGTTCCAGCGGATTAATTGCGAACTTCAGGAGCAATCGCGTTCGAGTCGAAGGGTCGAAATCAGCGCGGAAGAGAATCGCAACTGCCCTTTGTCGGTGGTCATAGCTCGACGCAATTCGCGGAATCAGTTCCTCAAGCAGTCTTGCCTGCAGACACGGATCGCCAACCGATTCCATTGTGGTCATCAATAGTTCGAAAGTATCCGTTTGGCCCAGGAGCTCATAGATTCTGACTAGCGCGGACTCGATCATGTTGCACTCCCCGCTCCCAGGGGATGTCAGCCGCGATTTTCTCATCAGATCCAGTATGTCCTCGATTGCGACTTCGACTAGCTCAGCAGGCAAGGATCGAGAAATACTTGCGTACAGCCGCGCTCTTTCCCGCGGTCCGGAAACTTTTCTCGCTATCTCAAAGGCTTCTTCGTCCATCTCGAGGCAACCAGCAAGCAGGTCATCCAAAACGGAGGAGGTTTTCTTTGAGAGACATGACATCAAGGATTCGAGTGAGTTGAGAGCCGCGTATTCGTGCATGGCTCCTCGGGCCAACGTCATGCGTTGCTGACCGCGTGCTACCAGGGCGAGCTGCGCCAGCGCTTCGGCGCGTTCACTTCCCGCTGCCGATTGATCTGATTCGCGCAGCGCCAGTTTGAAGTGACGCCTTTCAGAAAGCCTGTCCAATACCGGAAGAAGGGCAAGTCGGCAGCGCAATCGTTCATGCCTGAAATCGAATCCAAGTAAGAGGTGCTCCATTTCCGCAACGATGCGCTGTCGACTATCGAAGTTGCCGGCTTGGTCGAGCGCGTGGGCAAGTGCAATGTATGCGTCGCCGCGCTTCCAGCCGTCCTCGATGCCTGGTAGCGCTTGAACCGCCCGCTCCAGCATTGAGTGCTCGCTCGATAAGACCGCGCCATACGCCCCTACCCTGTACCCAGGGTCTTGATCTATGGATAGTCCTTCAACTACGCCCAGACATGCTCGAGCTGCCCATTCCTTCTCGGTCATCAAGAGCGGCGAGATGCGTGTCAGCAAGCGGCTCCGCGTTTCGCTCGCTGGCAATTCGACAATGGCCTGTATGGCCCGAGCAAATGAGTCCCCGTTACCTGTGTCTGGCAGCACCAGAGCTACTTCCAAACTGACAGTTGCTCGCTCGATTGGATCCAGTATTTCCTCCAACTCGTCCCGAATCTGTGCAAGTGCTGCTCGCGATTCAGGCACCTGCATCTGCGAGAGCACTTTGGCGCGCGCAACCAAACGCATGCTGGCGTCAGCAATCCGCTCAAGACTGCGGTATGCGGTGCGACGATACTGTCCTGCGGTTGAGGGTTCCGATATCGATGCCATCGCTACCGCAAACTCAGCCTCCATTAGGAAATCCTGATCACGTTCAGCCGCCGCCAAGCCATTGTTCACTGCTTGAATACGCGAGGAATGAGATCCGAACTGCGCAATCTCCCCCCATACGATGGCTTGGCTGCTGTGTGACTCAGGAAAGCCGCTGACTAGACGGCTGGCTTCACTTACCAAGTGAGGGTGCTTTCGCAGCTGAGGCGTGAGGATTTGCAGCCCCAGGGAGCAAGCAGCTGTTTCCGGAATCCTGGCGATCTTCGCCAGCACTGTTGTCAAATGATTCGGGTAGTCGATCAATGTTGGCGCCAGTTCCTCTAGTTCGGAGCAGAAGTAGTAGCCGTCCGCCTGCTCTACTTCTACGCTCCACAAGAACTGTTCGATCGCGCGTTCGGCACACGAACGACCCAAACCAGGCAGCAGCCACAGTAGCCCATCACGCTGATCGCGGCCCGCTGTGGTCGTCACCACGTGGTTCAAGGCCGCTTCCCGGCTTGATTCGTCGATCTCCTTACCTAGAGCGACGTTCCAGGGTAGTTGGAAACACAGCCTCAGCGCTGGAGAAATTTCCGCTGGAAGCAGCTTTCGCGAAAGCTCATACAGGAACTGACGTTCCGACAGGGGAAGCTGCAGCGCCAAAGCTAGATTAAGTCGGAGCCGTTCATCCTGGTCCGCCACCGCGTTAATTTCGGCCAAGGCGTCGCCCGTCCAGGAACGATCTCCGTTCCCTACTCTGGACGCGCAGACAGAGATCAGTGCTCGAGCGCGCAGGCTCGAGCCAAACAGCTTATTGATCGTACTCCGCAGCCCAAGAGCGGCGCACTTATCGTCACTCCCCCTAGTGCGCTCCCACAGGCGAAGCACTGCTCGCACCTTTGCCTTATCGACGGGCGCCCTTTCCACAAAGGCCTCCGCCTTCTTCAGGCTCCACAAGCCCAGCTCGAACGCGGCGACGGCAAGCATCGGCGGTACGTCGTAGGTCGCTTGCAGCGATCGATCGGCGCGCGCCAGTAGCGCT
>JAGRJL010000529.1 GCA_020442775.1 Lysobacterales bacterium
TTTCGCCGATTCAACCCGCTTTGCGTTGGGGGTTTGCAACGGCTGCCAGATGCTTTCCACGCTGGCGCCGCTGATTCCGGGCGCAGACCGTTGGCCTCGATTCGTGCGCAACCGCAGCGAACAGTACGAGGCGCGGCTGACCGGGGTCGAGGTCCTCGAAAGTGACTCGGTGCTGATGGCCGGGATGGCCGGCGCGCAACTGCCCATCGTAGTCGCCCACGGTGAAGGCCAGGCGCAGTTTGCGGACCCGGCGGTGGCCGATCCACAGGCCAGCAGCGCCTGCCTGCGCTACGTGGGCGGCACAACGCGCTATCCTGCCAATCCCAACGGCTCGGTGGGCGGATTGACCGGATTCAGCGCCGCCGACGGGCGGGTCACGATCATGATGCCGCACCCGGAGCGGATCTTCTTGCGCCGGCAGTTGTCCTGGTATCCGACCCAATGGCAATCCGAGGCCTCGCCCTGGATGCGGATCTTCCACAACGCTCATCGATTTGTCAGCAGCTGATCAACCATGTTTCTAGGACCACTACGTACTCTCCTATTCGGCGCCGCCCTGTGGCTACCGCTGGCCTTCTTTATCTGGTTCTACCTCTCGGCTCTGCTGGTGGCGCCGGTGCGCTGGATGGCGGAGAAGGTGCTGGTGGGCTGGATGCCCGAGGTCTTCTCCGGTAGTGAGCAGGCTGGCTATGTGATCAATTTCGTCACCCGTCTGCCGGTCGATCCGGCGCTGCTGCCGCCGGGTTTCGACCCCAGTCAGGGCGTGCCTGCGGTCGCCATCGACGTCAACCCGATGATCTATGGCTACTGCTTCCCGGTGCTTATCGGCCTGGTGATGGCCACCCCGCTGTCCTTCCGCAGGCGCGCGGTGCAGTTCGTGATTGCGCTGGCGGTGCTGTGGCCGGTGCAGGCCTTTGGGGTGGTTTTCGACACCCTCAAGTCGCTGCGCTTTGAGGCCGGCCCGGCGGGGATGGCCGCGGCCGAGGCCACCGGCATGAGCGCCAACCTGATCGCCTACTGCTACCAGATGGGCTATCTGATTCTGCCGGCGGTGCTGCCGATTGTGATCTGGGTGGCGATGAATCGCAGCTTCATCGAGCGTTTGGTGACGGTTGATGATGATCGGCTGGCCGATGTCATCACCGGTGAAGATCAGGACAAGATCGCTGCGCAGACGCCGGAAAAAGGCGAGCCAGCGGCTAAGGAGAAACAGGCTTGAGCGAATCGAGCAGCCCGGCGCCGAGCAAGGCGCGGCCCGCGACCGCCGACGAATCACGGGTGGTTGCGGTACTGATTGAGCGCGGTCGGTTGAAAGATGCCGATTTGATGCGCGCGCGGCGGGTACACGAGGAAAATCCCGACGACTCGCTGCTGTCATTGCTGACCCGACTGGGTCTGGCCAGCGAACGCGACATGGCCGAGGCCAGCGCGGAGGTGCTGAATCTGCCGTTGCTGTCGGCCAAGGATTGCCCCGAGGTGCCGCCCGCCGGGGTCCAGCTCAGCCTGCGCTTCCTCAAGCATTTCCACGTGGTCGCGGTGGGCGAGGACGAAGAGCATGTCGATTTGCTGGTCGCCGATCCCAACGACGTCTATCCGGTGCATGCGGTGCACATGGCCACCGAAAAGGCGGTGCGCGTGCATGTGGGCGTGCGCAGCGAGATCGATGACCTGATCGAGCGCTACTACGGCCAGGGCCGGTCGGCGATGGGCACCATCGTCGAGAACATGAGCGAGGACGGCAGCGGCGAGGATGACGTCGAGCATCTGCGTGACCTGGCCTCCGAAGCGCCGGTGATCCGGCTGGTCAATCTGCTGATGCAGCGCGCGGTGGAAGCGCGCGCATCGGATATCCACGTCGAGCCCTTCGAGAACCGGCTCAAGGTGCGCTATCGCATCGACGGCGTGCTGCAGGAGGTGGAATCGCCGCCCTCCAGCTCGGCCGCTGCGGTGATTTCACGCGTCAAGATCATGGCCAAGCTCAACATCGCCGAACGGCGCCTGCCGCAGGACGGCCGCATTCTGCTGCGGGTGCAGGGCAAGGAGCTGGATCTGCGCGTTTCCACCGTGCCCACCGCCTACGGCGAGTCGGTCGTCATGCGTATTCTCGATCGCGAGAACGTGTCGCTGGACTTCAACGCGCTGGGCTTTACCGATGCCTTTCTGCCGCGCTTCCTGAAGGTGCTGTCGCAGCCACACGGGATTCTGCTGGTCACCGGCCCCACCGGTTCGGGCAAGACCACCACGCTGTACACCGCGCTGGAGAAGCTCAACACCCCGGCGGTCAAGA
>JAGRJL010000530.1 GCA_020442775.1 Lysobacterales bacterium
AGCTGTCCCAGCTGAGCATCCCGGGTGGTCACCCAGCCGGCAAAGGGCGCCTTGATGGTGCAGCGCTCGAGTTCGCGGCGGGCAATGTCCAGTTCCGACTGGCGCAAGGCCAGGGTGGCCTGGTCCTGCGCGCTCAGGGCCTGGCGCTCCTTCAGTTCATCGGGAGAAACAAAGGACTTCTCCGCCAGTTCCTGGGCACGCGCCAGCCGCACCTGTGCCAGCTCGACCGCAGCCTGCGCCGCAGCCAGCGCCGCTCGTGCAGCGGCCACTCGCAGCTCGGCATCGCGCTGGTCCAGAGTCACCAGGGTGTCTCCCCGCTCGACCCGCTGTCCGACCTCCACCGGTGTGGTAGTGACTCTTGCGGTGGTCTCAGCCGAAAGGGTGCTGCGTTGTGCCGGTACTACCTCGGCGTTGGCGCGCAGTTCGCTGTGGTGGAGAAGCTGCGACAGTGGCTGCGCCTTCACCGAATGGGCGGGAATCGGTGCATCCTGGGCGATTGCGGGCGTCAACATCACAAGCAGCAGCGCAAAGATCGCGCAGTGCACACCGCGACACCCCAAAAAGTTCCTGTGCTGACCCATCGAGCCGTATCCTTGGCCTGTCGGCGCCACGAGAATGTGACCAGTTGTGATTCAGCCAAACATCCTAACGCCGGGAAGGGCTTGCGGGTACCACCGTCGGTCCGCCCGTTCAGCTAGCGCTCGGTCAGAATGACTGATCCGGTAGCCGACAGCGTCGCTGGATTGCTGCAATCGCTGGGTGAAAATCGGCTGGCATGGGATGGTGACCGCCTGCTGGCGAGAGTTCTGGATTGCACCCTGGCCCAGCTGCGCGCCTTTCCAGAACGCGTGGTCGATACGGAACGGTTGAGTCAATGGCGTGCGTTGGTGGACCGTCGCGCCGCTGGGGAACCCTATGCCTACCTGGTCGGCGAACAGGAGTTCTGGTCGCTGACGCTTGCGGTTGGCCCAGGTGTGCTGATTCCCAGGGGCGACAGCGAGTTGCTGGTGGAAGCGGCGCTGGCGCGAATCGATTCCAGGGTCAGCGGATGGGTCGCGGATGTGGGGACAGGCAGCGCCAATCTGGCGCTGGCGCTGGCCAGCGAAAGACCCCGGTTGACCTTGCTGGGAATTGAGGCAAGTGCGCCGGCGCTGGCGTGGGCCAAACTCAACTGTCGCCGCCATCGGCTGAAAAACATCTGCCTGATTCGTGCGCGAGGTCTGGCAACGATTCCCGAGCGCAGCCTCCAGGCATTGATTTCCAACCCACCTTATATCGTCGAAGGGGATCCGGATCTGGACCCGGCGACCCTTCGCTTCGAGCCGTCGTCAGCGCTGTTTGCTGCCGAATCCGGTCTTTCGCTGCTGCGGGAACTGGCGATTGAAGGCTTGCGAGTACTCAAGCCGGGCGGCTGGCTGCTGCTGGAGCACGGCTGGACGCAGGGCGCTGCGGTACTGGAACTGCTGCGATCGCATGGCTACGGTGAGTGCCGGACATTGCTTGATCTGGCCTCCCGGCCGCGGGTGACCCTGGGACAGCGCCAATCTTGACGCCAGCTTGCGGAAGCAGCACAGGGCAATCAGGCAGCGCAGGTCACCGGCATCGCAGCACCCAGCCAGGGTGCCCGGGCGCTGAGCTGGGTCGAGTGGAGTATGGCTTCGGCCATTTCCGCGCAGCTGCCGCAATTGGAAGCCACGCCGGTCATCATTGTCAGGTGTGCCAGATCACGAGCTCCCTGACCGACCGCTTCCACGATCATTGCCTCGGTAACGCCGTTGCAGAGACACACATACATGCGGGAGACCTGTGAACGCTCATTTCCATCGACTAGATGCAATCCTACGCGCGAATGAGAATCGTTGTCAATAACTTTGCGAGATCACTCAGACGCTGATCTCGGAGAAATCGAAATCGAGTCTCGGGCCGGGCGCCGCCACTGCAGTTCCCTGCAGGTAGTCCACGCCCAAAGACCATAAATTGGCGAGTAGAGAGACATCGTCGATGCCGTCGGCGATCATCACCTTGCCGGGTTGATGCCAGTCATCGATCAGCTGATTCAGTAGTTCGGGCGGCGCCGCCAGCAGCGTGCTGACCGGTAGTCGCAGCCCGTCGACCGGCAGCTTGCTCAGGGCGGGCAGGTGCTGCAGTTGACCGCTTCGATCGCCCAGCAGAACCTTGACGCCCAGCGCGCGGAGTTGCTTGATCACGCCAATCAAGGCAGGACGGGTGTTGAGTACCTGGACATCGAGTTCAACGCTCAGGGTTTGGCCCCGATACTGTCGGCGCTGCAGCTCGCGACCGATCCAGGTCAGCAGGCTGCGATCGATCGAGGCCAGATCCATCGGTACCAGCACGTCGGCGATGCGGTTCCTTGATCGTTGTTCGTCCAGTGCTTCCAGCGCGCGAAACAGACCGATACGTTCCAGTTGCCCAACAACCTTGAGCTCGCGGGCAACTCGCAAGTATTCGGGTCGGCTCACGCCGCCCAAGGGCTGGCGCCGATCTCGAAGATACTGAAGCAGCGCGTAGTGCCCGGGGTCCTGACCGCGGAGCGGCACCAGCGGCTGAAATTCCGTACTGACGCCGGTTCCGCGTGCGGCGAGCTTGAGTAGCTCACGGATCCAAAGAATCTTCTCGGAGGGCAGTTCGTCATCGTCATTGAGCAGTCCCTCAATCCGATTGCCTCCCAGGCGTTGCGCAGTGCCCAGCGCGGAGAAGGCGCTGGATATCCAGTTGTCCACGCTGCCCTCGGTGGCCCGCGGCAGGGGTGCAATGCCGACGCTCAGCGTGATTCTGGTGTCTTGATTGCGCACTTTGATCGCTTGTGAAGCGACTTCTTCGACCAGTCTATCGGCCAGGTCCCGGATCCGTCCGGAGGACGTCTGCCTCAGCAACAGACCGAAACTGAACTCCTGCCACAGACAGAGCAGATCAGTGCTTTGGCAGTGCTTGAGCAGACGTTTGGCGACGGCTTGCTCGATTGCATGCTTGGCCGCAAGGCCCAGATCAGCGTCCAGCTTCGCGGCTTGATCCAGCGCCATGGAGAACAGCACCGTAGTGCCTTCGCTGGACGGGTGCTGCGCGCATTCTGACAGCGTGCCAAGGAAGCTGCCGCGGCGAACCTGACCGCCGTTCTGAATTGGCGGCTGGCCACGCACATGGCGGCTCAGAACGCGAACGCGCTTGATCCTGCTGCGAACCGCCGCAATCAGGTGCCTGGGCCTGATCGGTTTGGTCAGGAAGTCGTCGCCGCCGGCCTGGATGGCCTGAAAGCGGGCATCTTCGCTCTTTTCGCCGGACAAGAAGACGATTGGCAGGACCAGCGCATCGGCCTGCTGTCGCAGGTCCATGGTCAGGCTCATGCCGTCCTGGCCGGGCATGTACAGATCCATCAGTACCAGATCGGGTCGAAACTCCCGGACCGCAGAGATCACCCGGATCGATTCCAGCACCGTCTGGATGCGCATTCCGGCGCGGTGAAGGATGTGGGCGCAATAGTCGGTCACAGAGCGGTCGTCATCGACAATCAGAACCCGGTAGGGATCGCTTTGCTGGGATCGAATCAGCTCCTGGATCTGGCGCGCCAGACCGGGTTCGTGAAGGCTGCTCACAAACAGATCAGCCCCCCCCACCATGGCCTGCAAGCGATCATTCGGCCCGCCGCTCTTGGCAAATGCGACCAGCGGGATATGTGCTGAACTGATGTCGGCCTGGGTCAGTTGGTCGAGGCATTCTCCGGCAGTCTGGGTCAGTTCCGCGTCGGTCAGCACGGCGACCGGCGTTTCCACCCTGATTGCGGCCTCCAGGCGGCTGAGGTCGCCGAACCACTGAAGTTCGAATCCTTCCTGTCTGAATCGAGCAGCAATGGTGTCTCGCGTTGCATCGTCGGTGGTCGACTCGCGATCCAGCACGAACATGGGAAGCGCTTTGGAGGGTGCGAGATCCGGGGCAGCCTTGACCAGCCCCCGGTGCAGTGCCGCACAAAGTCGAAGCAGTTCCAGCCGCTGAGGCTGCGTTGGGATCAAAGCGCCTTCGCAAAACACCCCAACGTAGGCGTAAAGATCCAGGGCAGGATCCTGCAGCGGTTGAAGATCAAGGTTGGCGGCGGAGTCCACCAAACGTTCCAGGTCCGCCGCGCAGCGCTCGGCTATTTGGGTATCCCATTTTCCGGCGCCTATTGATTTGACTTCCGCTATGACCCCGTTGGTCAGTTCGGCGATGGATGCCAGTGCCGCCGCGACAGACATTGCGTACCCTGCAGATCAAAAATCCAGTCTAGCTGGTCGCGCTCACAACTACCGCACCGAAGCGCCTGCGGCCTTCCTCAATTGCTGCATCCATCCGGCTGGGGTCGCCCAGGACCACCATTACGGTGTCGTCTCCGGCCACGGTACCCACTTGTGCGGTGAGTGGCTTGTCGTCCAGCACCGCTCCGACCGCCTGGGCAAAGCCCGGTTGGGTCTTCAGGATCAACAGGTTGGGCGGGGCAGGGAAGATCCGGACGCTGGGCTTGAGCGGCGCTTCGCTGGGATCGTGGCGATAGCGGCCATCGCGCTTGACGATATTCAGCTTGCGCAAGCGCCGCGAGAGGCTGGGCTGACTGACTTCCAGTCCCAGATCGGTCAGTCGTTGGCCGAGCACCGCCTGATCCGGAATCGCTTCGGCGTGAACCAGATCGAGAATGGCTTGATCGAGTACTTGGTGCATAGCGCTTGCCAGAAACCATGAGGTGCGAATAATATGCACCTCATTCGTATTTCATGCAAATATTATGAGCGCTCTAGTCAGCGGCTATCAGCCCTTTCCGTTTTTGCTCGATCACGGTGCCGGCGACTGTGTCTACGACCCATCGGGCAAGGCGTACATCGACTACTACGGCGGTCACTGCGTCGCGCTGACCGGTCACTGCCATCCCCGGCTCGTGGAGGCAATCAGCGCTCAGGCACAGCGACTATTGTTCTATTCCACTGCGGGCGAGTTGGCAATCCGTGATCAAGCCGCCGACGCGCTGGCGGAGTTCGCCCAGAACACGGGCACCAGCCGGGTGTTCTTCGTCAATTCCGGTGCAGAAGCGAATGAGAATGCGCTCAAACTGGCGCTCAAGCTCAGTGGTCGCCAGCGCTTTGCGTCTTTTAGTGGCGGATGGCATGGGCGCACGTTGCTGGCACTGTCGGTGACCGACGATCCGTCCATTTGTGCGCCTTATGGGGAGCAGTTGGCCGAGGTTCAGCGGCTGCCCTTTGCCGATCTGGAGGCGCTGGAAGAGGTCGCCTGGTCTGAGCTGGCGGCGGTGATCGTCGAACCGGTCCAGTCGATGGCAGGTATTCGCACTGCGCCACTGGCATGGTTCAAACGGTTGGCGCAGTTGAGCAGAGCGCACGGTTGCTTTCTGATTTTCGACGAAATCCAGACCGGAATGGGGCGTTTGGGCCATCCCTTCGCGGCCGATTGGCTGGGGATCCAGCCCGATTTCATCACCCTCGCCAAGGGCATCGCGTCCGGGGTACCGATGGGGGCAGTGCTGATGTCCGATGCCATTGGGGCGAGCCTTGCGCCAGGTGATCTGGGCAGCACTTTCGGCGGCGGGCCACTGGCCTGTGCCGCGCTGCTGGCAACGCTCAGAGTGATTGGCGAAGAGCAACTGGTGCAGCGCGCGGCGTCCCTGGGCGCCCGGTTCAAGCAGGAACTGCCGGGGCCATGGATCGATCGGGTTCGTGGTGAAGGGCTATTGCTGGGCCTGCAGACGCGGCAGCCCGCGGCGCGTCTGCGAGCCCATCTGTATTCAAGGCAGATCCTCAGCGGCGCCGCCAGCGATCCTCATCTGTTGCGGCTGATGCCGCCGCTCACGCTCAGTGACGAGTCGGTCTCCCGCCTGATTGAGGCCTGTCAGTCCGTGGAGGCATCGTGAGCGGCATTCGCCATCTGGCCGCCTTCGCCGACCTGGGTGCGGAGCAGGCAGCACGGGTGCTCGGGCTGGCCCATGACTACAAGCGTCACGGTGCGCCAGCGCTGCTGGCGAACAAGACCATGGGGCTGCTGTTTGCCGATCCGTCACTGCGTACGCGCACCTCCATGGACCAGGCATGCTTTCGCCTGGGTGGGCGCGCGCTCGGTCTGGATGTGGGCGCGGGCACCTGGAAGCTGGAGGTCGAGGATGGCATTCGGATGGACGGCGACAAGCCCGAGCACGTGCGCGAGGCTGCTCCGGTATTGAGTCAGTACGTGGACGGCATCGGCGTGCGCGCCTTTTCACGGAGCGGAACGGTCGACGAGGAAGACGCCGACGCCGTGCTGCAGGCATTCAAGCATCACGCAACGGTGCCGGTGTTGAACCTGGAGTCGGCCCGCGAGCATCCCTGTCAGGGGATGGCCGATATGCTGACCATCGAAGAGGAATTTGGCGGCTGCCGCGGAATCAAGGTCGCGCTCAGCTGGGCGCCGCATATCAAGCGGCTGCCACGGGCCGTACCCAACTCGGTGCTCTTGAGTGCCGCAGCGATGGGCTGCGAGGTGACCGTGGCAGCGCCCGTCGGCTATGAACTTTCGCCTGGAGTGATCGCACAAGCCGAACAGTTGGCGGCAGCCAGCGGCGGACGGGTGGTGCAAACCAACCAGCAGACCGATGCACTCGACGGCTGTCAGGTGCTCTATGCCAAGGCCTGGGGCGCGACCGCTGACAGCGCACCGCCCGACGACCCGGCGCTGGCCGAATGGATGCCGCGCCTGAGTCACTTTGACAGGGCCGACCCCGCAGCGGTGTTCATGCATTGCCTGCCGGTACGGCGCGATGTCGAGATTGCCGCCGAAGTGCTGGATTCAAGGCGCTCCCGAGTGGTTTCCCAGGCCGGCAATCGCCTCTACGTCCAGATGGCGCTACTCGCCTGGCTTTTCGAACAATAAAACTCTCCCGCGCAGACCTGCCGGAACCGTATCAACACAGGAGTCAATCATGCCCTTTGCCCCCAATCCCTATGACGCTCTGAAGGGCCTGTCAAAATATTTGCGCCAGTTTCGCGGCAAGACTTTCGTAGTCAAACTGGGCGGCGAACTGCTGGATGATCCGGAGGCCCGGCGCAAGGTGGTCGAGCAGCTGGGCGTGCTGTGGACCCTGTCGATCCGACTGGTCATCGTGCACGGTGGCGGCAAGCGTCTGGACGGCCTCTGTGATCGCCTGGGCGTACCGGTGGAGAAGCATCAGGGCCGCCGCGTGACGACTCCCGAGGTGCTGGACGCGGCGCGCATGGTGCTGGCCGGTTCGGTGCAGAACGAATTGATCGCCGAACTCAATCGGGTGGCGGTCCCTGCGGTAGGCATCACCGGCGTTGATGCCGGCACCATCCGTGCGCGCAAGCGCCCGCCGCTCTATCTGGGCGATCAGGACGGCAAGGACAAGTTGCTCGACTTCGGTCAGGTGGGCGATATCGAGGGGATCGATCCCAAGCTGCTGCTCGATCTCACTGCCAAGGATTATGTGCCGGTGCTGGCACCGCTCACCGGCAACGGCGAAGGACAGGTGTTCAACACCAACGCAGACACAGTCGCTGCGCATCTGGCGGCGGCACTGGGTGCGGAGAAGCTGTTTTTCATGATGGGGGTGCCGGGGCTGCTGCGTGACGTGAACAGTCATGCCTCGCTGGTGAGCTATGCAACCCTGCCCAAGCTGGAGGAAATGGAGGCCCGAGGCGAACTCAAGGCTGGGATGCTGCCCAAGGCCAGCGCAATCAAGCTTGCCCTCAATCAGGGCGTGCATTCGGTGCATCTGGTGTCCGGTGTACAGCCCGATGCGCTGCTGGTGGAGATTTTCACCAACGAAGGCGCGGGCACCATGATTGTTCGCGAAGACGGCTGATGAGTGGTCAAACGCCAGCCACACTGTGGGCCAAGGGTCTGCCGCTGGATCAGGCGATTCATCGCTTCACGGTCGGCGAAGATCCGCAGCTGGATCTGCAGCTATTGCCCTTTGACTGTATGGGCAGCGCCGCACACGCGCGAATGTTGACTGAAGTGGGGCTGCTGCCCTGGGCCGACGGGCAGGGGCTGGTTGGTGCCCTGGCCGCGCTCTTTCCGCGCTGCCAGGCAGGTCAGCTGCTCATCGACCCGGCGCTCGAGGATGGACATACGGCGCTGGAGGCTGCGCTGGTGGAGATGCTTGGTGAGAGCGGCAAGCGCATTCATCTGGCCCGCTCGCGCAACGATCAGGTGGTGCTGGCGCTGCGTCTGCTGCAGCGCCAGGCGATGGTCGATCTGGGCGCATTGCTGGTGGACCTGGCCGCCAGTTTGTATCGTTTTGCCGGCCAACATGCCGATCAATTCCTGCCAGGCTTCACCCATCTGCGGCGGGCGATGCCCAGCAGCGTGGGGCAGTGGGCGGTGGCCTATGTGGAGGCGTTGATCGAGGAGCTGGATGCGCTCCCGGCTATCTGGCAACGGTTGGATCGCTGCCCCTCCGGCAGCGCGGCCGGGTTTGGCGTGCCGCTGGCAATTGATCGTGAGCGCAGCGCCCAGTTGCTTGGCTTTTCCAGGGTGCAGCGCGCCACGATTGACGTGCAGAACTCTCGGGCCCGGCACAGCCAGGCGCTACTGGACTGGCTCGCCTCAGTGGCGCTGGGCCTGGAGAAGTTGTGCTGGGATCTGTGTCTGTACTCGGGCGAGGAGTTTGGCTATTTCGCGCTGCCTGATGCGGCGACTACCGGCTCATCGATCATGCCCAACAAGCGCAATCCTGACGTGGCCGAGCTGGGGCGCGCGCGATGCCGCGAGCTCTACGCTATGGCGCAGAGCCATCGACAGATCATGAGCGGGCTGCCCTCGAGCTATCACCGTGATTTTCAGCTTGGCAAGGGACCGCTGCTGGCCGCGATCAATCTGGCCGCAGAACTGTTCGATGTGCTGCGCCGGGTGGTCGATGGGCTGCAGGTGCGTAGCGACCGCGCCGATGCGGCGATGAGCGATGACCTCTACGCCGCCGATCGCGCGAGCTTGCTTGCTGCCGCTGGGATGCCGTTTCGGGATGCCTATCGGCAAGTCGCTGCGGAACTGGCTGCTGGTGATTTTGCCGCTGATCGCGGTGCCGCGAATTTGCACACCGGCGCGCGCGGCTCTCTGGCACTGGAAGTGGCACAGCGTGAACTCGATCAGGCTGGCGAATGGGTCCAGGCGAAGGCATCTGCGCTCGCTTCGCTGCCTCAGCAAGTCTTCTCACTCGATGGCTGGCGGTCGCCAGGCGCCGCGCAGCACAAGGAATCCTGATGTCTGAATCCAATCCAGCGCACAAGGGTCTGTGCGCGCTCGCATTCTCCGGGGGTCTGGACACCAGTTGGTGTGTCTCCTACCTGCTGGACCAGGGCTACCAGGTAGCGACCGTGACGGTTGATACCGGTGGCTTCGATGCCGCGGAGCAGGCCCGTATCGCCGGCCTGTCGCAAAGTCTGGGCGCGATCTCGCATCACTATCTGGACGCGCGCGAAGAGCTCTGGCAGACCGGATTGCGCTATCTGCTGTTCGGCAATGTGCTGCGCGGGCAGATGTATCCGTTGAGCGTGTCGGCCGAGCGCGTGTGCCAGGCCAGGCGCATCGCGCTGACCGCGCGCGAGCTGGGTGCAGTTGCGATCGCACATGGCTCCACCGGTGCCGGCAACGATCAGGTGCGCTTCGATGTCGCCTTCAGGGCGCTGTGCCCGGGTGCCGAGATCATCACACCGATCCGCAGTCTGGCCCTGTCGCGCGAGCAGGAACTGGCCGATCTGGCGGCGCGCGGCGTCGAGGTGCCGGCCAGAGCGAAGTCCTACTCGGTCAATGAGGGCATGTGGGGCACTTCGGTCGGCGGCAAGGAAACCCACGACAGCTGGCAGCATCTGCCGGACAGCGCCTGGCCCGGCGGTATCGTTGATCCCGCGCTGGCGCCGCGATCGCTGACCATCGGCTTCGCCAAGGGTGAGCCAACCAGTCTGGACGGGCAGTCGCTTGATCCGGTGACCTTGATCGAGCAGCTCAATCAGATCGGTCGCCAGTTCGGCATCGGCCGCGGCATACACCTGGGCGACACCATCCTGGGAATCAAGGGCCGGGTGGGATTCGAAGCGCCGGCCGCGCATCTGCTGATCGCCGCGCATCGCGAGCTGGAGAAGCTGGTGCTGAGCGGCAAGCAGCTGTTCTGGAAGGAATCCCTGGGCGCGACCTATGGCTCGCTGATTCACGAAGGTCACGCATTCGATCCGCTGGCACGAGACCTGGAGGCTTTCCTGAGCTCCACCCAGCAGCGAGTCAGCGGCGACGTCCGCCTGCTGCTGCGTCCCCACGCGGTTGAGGTCCAGGGCGTGCGTTCGCCACACAGCCTGATGCAGTCGAAGGTCGCCAGCTACGGCGAGGGCGCCAACGCCTGGAGCGGCGCCGAAGCTGCCGGCTTCGCCAAGCTGTTCGGCATCGGCCAGCAGGTGGCCCTGAGTGCCGGGGAGGTGACCGAATGACCACGCGCCGGCATCTTTTCCTGACGCTCTGGGCCCTGAGCCCCGGGCCCTTAGCCACTCACTACCTATCCCCGAAGAGGGTCGCAACATGATCCGCCTGACTGTCGACAAGATCGCCTCGGTCACCCGCAATCTCAATCTGGGTCGCACCATCACCCTCAGCGAGGACATCGTTTGCACCGAAGGTTCGGTGGTGGCGGTGCGGGTGCACGGGGAGAAATCCGCCTACAACCAGCTTGAGGACAACAATGGCCGCTGGATGACCCTGCATGACGGTGATCTGGTGGTCGGTGCGCTGGGCAAGCGCCACGCGCTACACGGCTATGAGGGCGTGGTGCCGGAGCAGCTCAAGGTCGGTGACCGCATCAACATGCTCAACATCGGCGGGGTGATGGGCAAGGCGGTGTCCTACAACCCGGACGTGGGCCCGCCCTTTGAGCTGGAAGTGCTGGGACAGGTGCTGGTCTTTCCCGAGTTCCAGTCGCGTCAGGGCATTCCCGGGCACATTAGCCACAACGCGGTTACCGGTCAGGCCGATGCGCCGAAGGTGCCAATCATCTGGGTGATTGGTACCTGCATGAATTCGGGCAAGACCTTCGCCGCCTGTGCAATGGTCAGGGCGCTGCACAAGGCCGGCTACAAGGTTGGCGGTGCCAAGCTCACCGGGATTGCGCTGATGCGTGACACGCTGACCATGTATGACCACGGTGCGGTGGAAATCTGCGATTTCACCGACGCCGGCGTGGTCTGCTCGGGTCCTGAAAATGCTGCGCAGACCGCTCACATCGTGTTCAGCGAACTGGCGCATCGCGGCGCGCAGGTGATCGTGGCCGAAACCGGCGACGGGATCATGGGCGAATACGGGGTGCAGGCGATTCTGGCCGATCCGGAACTGCGCGCACAGAGCGCCTTGTTCCTGTATTGCGCCAATGATCCAGTAGGCGTGGCCGGCGGTCTTTCCCACCTGCGCGAGGTCTACGGCATCGAAGTCGACGTGGTCGCTGGGCCGGCCACCGACAATGCGGTGGGTGTGCGCTTCGTCGAGCGGCTGGGCGTGCCCGCGCGAAACGCCAAGGTGGATGGTCCGGCACTGGGGCAGCTGGCGCTGGATAAGGTCCGCGCCAAGCTGGGCTGAACGGCAAAGGGGACTGACGGGAGCACCATGAGCAACCCAAGCATAGACGTCACCATCCTTGGCGGATCTGGCTATGGCGGCGGGGAGCTTTATCGACTGCTGCTGCAGCACCCCAACATAGGCTCCATTGCTGGTGTGGCGCAGCGCCAGGCCGGCCGGCCAGTCTCGGATGTGCATCCCCATCTGCGCGGCCTGATCGACGCCGAGCTGCTGGCTGAACCGGACTGGGTCGCGCTGGCCGAAGTGGAATCTCCGGTGCTGTTCGCGGCGCTGCCGCACGGAGAGTTCGGTCGCCTGTATGCCGGTTATCGGGAGCAGTGGTCGCAATTGGGCCTGCTTGATCGACTGCGGGTCGTCGATCTGTCCGGTGATTTTCGCCTGGCCGATCCGGCCGTGTTCCAGCAGGCCTATGGCGGGGCACATCCTTGCCCCCAATTTCTTGCCGAATTCGAGTACGGATTCGCCGACTGGCAGCCCGCGCGGCTGCGCTCCGCTACGCGGGTCGCCAATCCCGGCTGCTTTGCCACCGCATTGAATCTGGGCCTGCTGTGGCTGGCTCGGCTACCACCTGCGCTGCGGCCCGACCAAGTGGCGATCAGTGCAATCACCGGCTCCAGTGGTTCCGGTGCCAGTGCCTCAGACACCACCCATCATCCCACCCGCGCCCACGACTTCCGCGCCTACAAGCCGCTCCAGCACCAGCATCGCTTCGAGGTCGCGGCCGCGCTGCAGCGGGCCGGCTGGGCGGCGCCGTTTTCGTTGGTGACCCACTCTGCGCCGCTGGTCCGGGGGATTTACGCCACCCTGCAGTTCGCAGCCGGTCAGTGCACTACGGCTGATCTGGATGGTGCCTTTCGCGAAGCCTTTGCGCACAGCCCTGGCGTGCGTCGAGTGCCGATGCCGCGTCTGGCCGCAGTGGTTGGAACCAACTTCGGCGATCTGGGTTGCGCCCTGGCAGACGGTCACGGCAGCGTCATGGTGGCACTGGACAATCTCGGCAAGGGAATGGCAGGTCAGGCGATCCAGAACATGAATATGATGCTGGGACTGCCCGGTGATCGGGGACTGCGCGCTGCGGCGATCTTCCCAGGCTAGCGAGCCGAGTTTCTACGCTTCGCCCAACTCGGTGCCCACGTCACGGAGCTGGGAACTGCGGGCGAGCATCCAGGGCGAGTCGCAGTTAGTGAGATCAGGCGGCAGCAGACTGCGCCAATGACGCCTTTTCGCTGCCCCCGCTGCAAATCCACCAGCTTCGAGCGGATCACGCCAGACAGACCCGGCAGGCGTCCGGTCTTTGCCTGCTGCGGTTGTTCGGTAGTCTTTCTCAACCCGGAACGCTTCACTCTGGCTGGCGATCCGCCGCAACCACCCAGGCCGCCGGGCTGGATTGAGCCACCGTCGTGAATGAAAATCTGATGGGCTAGTCGCTGAGGTCCTCCAGTCCTCTTGGTGCGATGCCATGACGGACAAGAATTTCGTCCAACTGGGTTCGCTCGGATTCCAGATAGACCGCTGCATGCCCGTATACACGCTCGTTGAGCCCCGACATTACAACGTCGGCCATCCCGCAGTCGTAGCAGATGGCGAACTCCAGCCAGCCCAGTTCGGTCTGGATCCGGACCCCGTGATGGGGAAAGAAGCACATTGGCGTTCCATCTTGTGCTGGTGCATTGAGCCAGCGCAGCAATTCTGCGCGGATGACCTCAATCTCGCCGGGTTCGGCGACTTCGATCAGCCCGTACTGCTTCCAGCGCAGGAAGCAGTCCTGCGGACAGATCCGTGGCTCGTTCTCTTCAGGCGTGTCGATTGCCAGCAGCTCGAAGCGTTCCGCGGCGCTCACTTCTGCGAGCGCCGCAAGACGGGTGGCCTCTTCGCTGATGCGCTCGGGCTGAGGTCCTTCAGCAGACGCATGGATCTGCCCGGTGACAGCGCAAGCGGTCAATGCGAAAGCCGTGATTGCCTGCCACATTGATTTCATGGCGACCTTGCTCTGGCAGTTCCGAGCGAACAATCGACACAGGATGGTCGTCTTCGCGCACTTGCGCAACAGGACGCCGGTAGACTGGCTGTACCTGACAATTGAGCAAATCAATGGAAGCAGCGCTGACCGCCGCAGTGGTCCAGGCCGCCCCTGCGGCCTTCGATCTGGACGCCACAATGGATCGAGTCGAGCACTGGTGTTTCGAGGCCAGGGCCAAGGGCGCGCGACTGGTGGTCTTTCCCGAGGCCTTCCTCGGCGGCTATCCCAAAGGTGCCGATTTCGGGGTGCGTGTGGGGATGCGCTCGGATCAAGGTCGGATCGCGTTTCAACGCTACGCCGACGCGGCCTTGACCATTCCCGGTGCGCACTTCGAGCGGCTCTGCCAGCTGGTCCGCGAGCTGGATATTGTGCTGCTGATCGGGGCAATCGAACGCGACGGCACCAGTCTTTACTGCAGCGCGCTGACTATCGACCGCAGCGGTCTGCTGGCTCGGCACCGCAAGATCATGCCTACGGCCATGGAACGGGTGATCTGGGCCAATGGTGACGGCAGCAGCATTGCGGTCCATCCCACTCCGGTGGGGCGTATCGGTGCCGCGATTTGCTGGGAGAACTACATGCCGCAGCTGCGCATGCGCCTCTACCAGCAGCAGGTGGAGCTCTATTGCGCGCCGACCGTGGATGATCGCGACAGCTGGATCCACAGCATGCGCCATATCGCCTGTGAGGGTCGCTGTTTCGTGCTTTCAGCCTGCCAATACGCTCTGCGCGGCGACTATCCGGCCGACTATCAGTGCATCCAGGGAGACGCGCCGGATACCGTTCTGATTCGCGGCGGCAGCTGCATCGTCGACCCTTTCGGCAACCTGCTCGCCGGCCCTCACTACGGGGCCAGCGCGGTGCTGGTCGCCGAACTGGATCCGCAGCTGATCATTCGAGGCAAATTCGACCTGGATCTGGCCGGGCACTATGCCAGGCCGGATATTTTCGGTCAGTTGCGGTGACCGAGCACTCATCGAAGAACATCAAGCGGTCCTAGCAACAAGGGGTGACCGGTAAAAAGTTGCCAAATATCTCAGGCCCGTGAGCGCCCGATGAAAACTGACGCAGACAGTCTGCCGGCTTTTGACCAAACTTGATGCAGCGAGTGGGCGCGTCAACCGGTTCGGCTGGCGCGACCAGGCGGTGAGGTAGCCAGGAGTTCCCTGTCCGAGCGGCGCGTGTGGCCCTCGGCCACGCAGTGCGGAGGCGATGAGTGTTTCAATTCTTCGACAGCTTGTTTGACCAATCGGGATTCATGGCCCATGGCTATTGCATCCTGTGGCAGCCACCGCTGGTGCTCACCTACATCATTTCCGATGCGGTGATCGCGCTGTCCTATTTCACCATCCCCTTCGCCCTGGGGCGGGTGGTGATGAAGCGCAAGGACATCCGCTTCAGCGGTCTGGTGCTGATGTTCGCTGCCTTCATCTTCAGCTGTGGCGTGACCCACATCTTCGGCATCATCACCCTGTGGTACCCGGTCTACTGGCTGGATGGATTGGCCAAGGCCGGCACCGCTGCGATCTCGTTGGCGACCGCCATCTCGCTATGGCAGATCCTGCCGGCGGCGCTGAAGATTCCCAGCCAGGCGCAGATGGACGCAGTCAATGCGCAACTGCGCGATGAAGTGGATGTGCGGACGGCGTCCGAAGAGGCACTGCGTGAGAGTCAGGAAAAGGTCCTCAAGCTCAACGCCGAGCTGGAGGCGCGAGTAGAGGAGCGCACCGCCGAGCTGCAGAGGCGCGAAGAGGAGCTGCGGGCGATTCTCAACACCGTGGTGGACGGCATCGTCACCATCGACGCCGATGGGGTCATTCAGAGCTTCAATCCCGCCGCCGAACGGATCTTCGGTTGCCCCAGCGAGGCGATTGTTGGCGACAACATCAGTTCGCTGATGCCAGAACCCTTCAGCAGCAATCATGCCGATTACCTGCTTCGCTTCCGGCAGACTCGCGAAGCACGGGTCATCGGGGTTGGTCGCGAACTGGTCGGTCTGAAGCGCGACGGACAGACCTTCCCGATGGAACTTGCGGTCAGCGAAATGCGGGTTGGCGGCGCACAGATGTTCACCGGCATTGTGCGCGACATCACCCAGCGCAAGCTGAGCGAATCGCTGATCCTTCAGGCCAAGGCTCAGGCCGAAGAAGCCAGCCGGGCCAAATCGGAATTCGTGGCCAACATGAGTCACGAAATCCGCACCCCGATGAACGCAATCCTCGGCATGATGCAGTTGCTCAGGTCGACGGAGCTTCAGCTTCGTCAGCGCGACTATGTGGGCAAGGCCAATGCGGCTGCGCAGACGATGCTGGGAATCCTCAACGACATCCTCGACGTCTCCAAGATCGAAGCGGGGAAGATGACCCTGGACCCACATCCTTTTGATCTGGACGAGATGCTGGAAAACACCGGTGTGGTGCTCGGGGCGAGCGTCGGCAACAAGGATGTCGAAGTGTTGTTCGACGTCGACCCCTCACTGCCTGCGGTGATCTGCGCCGACTCGCTGCGGCTGCAGCAGGTGATCATCAACCTCGCTGGCAACGCCATCAAATTCACTCCCAGCGGAGAGATCGTGGTTGGGGTTCGGCGCCTGAGCGGTTCCCATGACCCTGGGGAGCGTCTGCAGATCAGCGTTCGCGATACGGGGGTCGGAATCGAGCCGGAACATTTGCGCCGGATCTTCGAGAGCTTCATGCAGGCGGAGACCTCGACCACTCGGCGCTATGGCGGAACCGGGCTGGGGCTGGCGATCTGCCAGAGGCTGGTTCAATTGATGGGCGGTGAACTGGCGGTGCAGAGCGAACCGGGTGTTGGCAGCGAGTTTTCCTTCTCGATTCCTTTTGAGGATCCCAGTGCGACGCTGGTCCCGGAGAGCCCGTCGAAGCTGGACAAGCGCCTCAGGCTGCTGATTGTGGAGGGAAATGCGACCGGGCGGCAGATTCTGTCCAAGCAGGTCGCCGGTCAAGGCTGGCGCAGTGACACCGCGCCCAGTGCGCGTCAGGGGCTGGAGCTGATCCAGTCCTCAGGTCAGCGCTTCGACCTGATACTGCTCGATCGATCATCGGTCGACCGCGACGGTGAACACTTCCATTCAGTCCTTCGAAAATTGCCCGGTTATCAAAGCGTACCGCTGCTGATCATGTCGACCCCCGCCGGACGCGAGTCGCTGATTCGGGCCGAGGGCGATGAACTAGCCGATGGCTTTGTGCTCAAGCCAATCACCGCCGGTGTACTGCGCCGCGCCGCCGAGCAGGCTTATGCAGCAGGCCATCGCGAGGGCGCCGATGGCAACAAGCGACGCGAACGGGGTCTCGCGCTGCAGGGGGTGAGCGTATTGCTTGCCGAGGACAACCTGACCAACCAGCAGGTTGCCAAGGAATTGCTGGAAGCCCAGGGCGCGATGGTGATGGTCGCCGAGCACGGCGCGGCGGCAGTCGAAATGGCGCTGCACGAGCATTTCGACGTGATCCTTATGGATGTGCAGATGCCTGAGATGGACGGCTATATGGCCACAGCCGAAATCCGTCAGCGGGAAACCAGGCGCCATCCGATCATCGCCATTACCGCCAACGCGATGGATTCAGCCAGAGAGCAGGCGCTGGAAGCCGGAATGGATGATCATTTGGCCAAACCCTTTGATATCCGCAGTCTGGTCGATGCAATCAAGCGCCAGATTGATCATTCCGAAGACACCGGACCCGCGCGGTACAGCGTGCGCCAGACGACTGCGCAGCGCACTCCTGCAGAGGATTACGATACGGTTCTGGATAG
>JAGRJL010000531.1:0-4713 GCA_020442775.1 Lysobacterales bacterium
AGCTGATCGCCTGGAAATCGATCGGGTCGATCTGCAGATGAGCCCAGTCCGGCGGGGTCATGGTCAGCCAGTGGCGATAGGCCGCCAGGCGCCAGTCGGTCAGCCATTCCGGTTCTTCTTTCTTGGCCGAAATCAGCCGGATCACTTCCTCATTCAGACCCGGCGGGACGATTTCCGAATCGATGTCGGTGACAAAACCGGCCTCATAGCGCCGGCGCAAATGCGCGGCGATGGCTTCGGGGGTCTCAACCGGACTTTCGGAGGGCGAAAGCGCTTGATTCATCTACTTGATTCCTAAAACCTGACCGACCGCGGGTCTTTCCACGGTCACCCGGGGAGTCCATCCCTGCGCTGGCGCGACCATGTCCGACAGGGTGACGGTGCGCAGCGCGGTCTCGATCGCAAAGCTGATCTTGCGCCAGTTGCCGCGCACCTGGCAGTGGGTCTCATGGCTGCACTGGCCCGGATGCATGCCGCACTCGGTCATCGCAAAGGGGCCCTCGATGGCCACCAGGATGTCGGCGACGCTGATCCGCTCGGGTGCTCTGGCCAGTCGATAGCCGCCGTGCGCGCCGCGCACCGATTCCAGCAGGCCGGCCCTGGTCAGCAGCTTCAGCAGCTTCGATACCGTCGGCGTTTCCAGCCGCGCGCGCTCGCTGATTTCCGGGGTGCCGCAGAGCCGTTCGGGGTCGGTCGCCAGCAGCGTCATCACCACGGTGGCGTAGTCAGACAGCTTGTTGAGTCGAAACACGATCGGGATCCAACTATATAGGACTGAAATGGTACAGTTTGATCGTGACCGAGGCAACTGCCGATCAGCAAGTCGGCGATCGGCCCGCCGGTCCTCGCGGGGCGGTCAGATCGAGCTGTGATCTCTTCGACGGTTCCGCTTGGCCAAGTGTCTGGGAGCTTGGCCCCGGGGCGCACAGGGTCTAGGATTGGGGAAGGGTTTGTCGCAGCCAGGGGTAGGCGATGGCCAATGCGCGGACGCGCTTCGACACGATTCGTGAATACATGGTGCGCTCTCACCGCGCGTCCAGCGGAACGCTGTACGGCAAGCCCTGCGCCATGCTTGATGGCCACGCCTTCCTGTATTTCCATCAGGACTGGGCAGCCTTTCTGCTCAAAGGCCGGGTTCGACTACAGGCCCTGGCGCTGCCGGGAGCGCGTTTCTGGGATCCCATGGGCCGCGAAGGCGCGAGCATGGACTGGGTCATCGTTCCGGATGCACATTTTCTGCGCTGGGACCGTCTGGCGATCGAGGCAGTCAAGGTCGCGCACAAGCATGGCGAGGGTCGACGACCGGTTGCCGGCCCGGCCGAGGGGCCGGTGCCGCCGCCGCCGGCAGCCAGGCGCTGGATCAATTCGATCAAGTCGCTGCTGGCCAAGGCCGCCGATCTGACCCTGAGCAAGCAGGAGCCACTGCCGGAGCGGAAGATCTCGCGACTGTTCAGCGAAACCGCCTCCGATCTGGACGCGCAGGCAGCGAACGAGATCGCCGCCCTGGCCGAGCCTGAGTCGGCAGTCGCGGACGTGGCGCCCGCGGCCGCCGCTGCGCTCGAGCCGGTTCGGGCGCCAATCACTGCCCAGCCGACGGCTCCCCCGATCAGCCCTTCAGCGCCGACCACGCCGCCACCTGGCGGGCGCGCGAGCTTCGCAATTGATGAGCAGGACCACGCCGCTCCGCCCAGTCCGCCTTCTCCCGCCGCGCCTGCCGGGCGGGCCAGCTTCGCAATAGACGAGGCGGATCGCAGCGAGCCTGAACCGGCGGCCGCAAAGCCACCTGCGCCGCCCGCAGGACGAGCCAGTTTTGCGATTGACGAGGCTGATCACAGCGTGCCCGAACCGGAGGCGGCGGCTGCGCCCGCAGAGCCACCGCAAAAGCCGCCGCCCAAGGCCGCCTACAGCGGCCGGGCCAGTTTTCTGGTTGGGTCCGATCCGGAGCCGCCGCCGACCCCGGCGGCCAGCGATCGCGAGGCTACCGCTGCTCAAAGCAGCGCTCCTCGCCCACCGGTCAAGCCGTTGGTCAGCGGGCGAGCGAGCTTTCAGATCGATGCGGTCGATCACGCTGCGCCTGCGGCAACACCCGCCGAGCCCCGCCCGGCCGCGCCCCCAGCCGACCACGCCAAGCCGGATTCGCCGCCGGCCTCGGTGAGCGAGCCGGCCGCCGCTGACGAGCCGGCAAAGCCTGACAAGACCGATCCCTGGGCAGACAAGATCGCCCAGTTTTCCCTGGTGCCGATGGACGAGGCTGAGGAAGAAACTTCCGACGCTGCGTCATCGACTGCCACACCTGCCGCTGCCGGCCGGGCCACTTTTGCTGTGCAGGAACCCCAGGAGCCCGCCGCTGCCAAGCCTGGATTGCAGATCAAGGAGCCCGAGCGGCCGCTGGGCAGAGCCAGCTTCAGCGTCGCCGAGGACCCGCCGCCGGCACCCCGGCCAGTACCCAATCAGAGCGAATAGCCGGCTCCCGCGGAACGGTCCGCGCCGGTTGCGCTCAGCCGCAACTCCGGGCTTGAGTACAATCCTCGCGGCAAATTCCCTTTTTGATCTGATTCCGGAGTGTTCCGCATGGCTGGCAGCAGCTTACTGGTCCTGATCGACGACATCGCCACGATCCTTGATGACGTGGCGGTGATGAGCAAGGTGGCGGTGAAGAAGACCGCGGGCGTGCTGGGCGACGATCTGGCGCTCAACGCCGAGCAGGTCACCGGGGTCAAGGCCGATCGTGAGCTGCCGGTGGTCTGGGCGGTGTGCAAGGGCTCGCTGCTGAACAAGGCGATCCTGGTCCCTGCCGCGCTGGCAATCAGCGCTTTCATCCCCTGGCTGATCCTGCCGCTGCTGATGCTCGGAGGCGCCTTTCTGTGCTTCGAGGGTTTCGAGAAAGTCGCGCACAGTCTGCTGCACAGCCGCGACGAAGATGAGGCGCATCATCGTGAGCACCTGCGAGCAATCGCCGACCCCAAGGTCGACATGGTGGCGATGGAAAAGGAGAAGATTCGCGGCGCGATTCGGACCGACTTCATTCTGTCCGCCGAGATCCTGGTGATCACGCTGGGCACGGTGGCCACGGCCACCTTCCCGGTCCAGGTGGCGGTGATGGTAACGATCGCGCTCGGCATGACCCTGGGCGTCTACGGCCTGGTCGCCGGGATCGTCAAGCTCGACGATGTGGGGCTGCATCTGAGCAAGCGCGAGGGCGAAGGGGGATGGGCGAACGCAGTACGCGCGATCGGCCGCAAGATCGTCGCCGGTGCGCCCTATTTCCTGAAGTTTCTCTCTATCGCCGGTACCGCGGCGATGTTTCTGGTCGGCGGCGGGATCCTGATCCATGGGATTCCCTTCCTCCACCACCTGGTTGAAGCCTCCGGTACCAGCGCCGGTGAAGTGCCCAACGTCGGCTGGCTGCTCAAGGGACTGACCGGGATCGCTCTCAATGCGCTGGTCGGGATTGTGGCCGGTGGGATTCTGGTGGGATTGATGACGATCTGGACCAAGCTGCGTGGGGCCAAGGCGGCGGCTTAGTCGAGCCAAACGACCGGCTCAGAGACCTCAGCGCTGATCTCAAATCGAATCGCGCCTCGGGTCTCTATCTTGCCCGCAGCGAAGCGGTACTGGGACAGCGCAGGAATCGAAGCCCGCTGCGCGGGGCCATGCCCGGGTCGCTGATGCGGTTAACTTCGTTTACGACACCCTACGCGGGCTTCGATAATCACACCCGCGTGGCGTAGCGAATCAACAACGAAGGCCCAGGAACACCGGATCGAAGCACTCCTGGGCCCCGGGCCCTGAATCCTGGGCCCTTCGCTTCAGCTACTCAAAGCCATTGGCAAACAGATCCGACTGCGGCAGGGGCCACACCCAGGCGCCGCGCGAGCGGGTCCACACCGCCAGCGTGGTAAAGCCGCGATCGATGGTCATGTCCCAGATCATCACGTTGGGCAGTCCGGCGTGCTTCTGCCAGACCACCGGGCTGGCCTCGACGTCATCGGTGAAATACAGGCCCCAGTCGGAGCCGGCGAAGACCTGGCGCGGGTTGTTGGGGTTCACCATCACGCTGTTGACCGGGATGTTGGGCAGATTGCCGGAGACATTGCGCCAGCTGAAGGTCGCGCAGCCGGCGGTGCAGCGCACCTGGAAGACGTGTCCAGGGGTGGCCGGGGTGTTCTGGTCAAATCCGCCAGTGACGGCATAACCGACCAGCGGGTCGACCGGGTCGGTGACCACGTCGAGGATGAAGCGATTGGGCAGTACCGCGTTGCCGTCGGTGAGGTTGACCCAGGTGGCCGAGTCGGCGACGTCCTGCCCCATCCCGAAGCCCAACCACACGTTGCCGTCGTTGGTGCCGGCGATCGCCACCTCCGGCGTGCTCACCGCGTAGCTGAGCTGGTTGATGTAGGAACGGTCGGCGAGGGTGCCCTTGGTCAGGTCCGGGGAATTGGGCTTCCAGCCGGTAGTCGGGGTGCCGCCGGTGACCGATTCCCAAACCCGGAAGCTGCCGGCAATGATCCTGCCGCAACCGCTGGCGGCCGGACAGCCGGTGGTTTCGCCGCCAAAGTGATAGAGCTGGAAGTTGGTGATGAAGGGCTTGCGCTCGCCGCTCCAGCCGCTCGGGGTGGCGCTCACTGTCGAGCTGCTGCCCAGCCCGCCGGAAGCGCTGGTGGTCATCCGGATGTTGCCGTTCTGACTGCTGTAGTACCAGCGCTGCTGCAG
>JAGRJL010000531.1:4894-8192 GCA_020442775.1 Lysobacterales bacterium
GCGTTCAGCGAGGTCCAGCTGGGCGACGCAGCAAGCGCATTGCCGGTGTAATAGACCCCGCCATCGGTGCCGATCAGCAGCTGGTTGGGGTCGCCATTGACGTAGGCACGGGCGTGGTGATCGACGTGCGGCGCCGAACCCATGCTGCTGAAGCTGGCACCGCCGTTGGTGGAGCGGAAGGTGCGGAAGGTGCTCATGATGATGGTGTCGGGATCGGTGGGGTCGATCGACATGCCGGCGTTGTACCAGGCCTGGGTGCCATAGGAGCCCGAGTTGGCCGAGACCATCGACCAGTTCGCACCGCCGTCAGCCGATCGCCACACCCCCAGCATGACCGGGTTCGATCCGGAACCTACCTGCGCGTAGATGGTGTTCGGGTCAGTGGGCGCCACCGCCAGATCAATTCGTCCGACGGTATTGGTGGGAATCGGCACGCCGCCGCCGGTACCCGCTGGCCAGCCGTTGTCCGGCCGTGAGACCAGGGCCCAGTCAAGCGGGCAGCCGCTTGCCGGCACGGTGGCGGTATAGACGCCGTTGGCGCCGTTCTGATTGAGATCGGGCTGCACCGCGGTCTCGAAGCCACGGGTGCCAACTGCGGCCAGGATCCGGGTAGTGGCGCCCATGTCGCTCAGGATCAGCCCGGTGGTGTCCTGACGCTGATCGGTGAAGCCGTTGCTCAGGCAGGGGCCGGTCCAGGTGTCGCCGGCATCAAAGGACAGGAACACCCCGGTCTTGGCGCCGACCACGACGATGGCCGAGTTGTTGGGATCCACCGCGACCTTGCCGATCGCCTGGTACTGCGGCACCCCGTTGGCGCTCGGCGGATAGAAGGGATTGAACACATCGGCGCCCTTGACCTCCCAGGAGTCGCCGCCGTTGGTGGACTTGAGCACCCCGTTGGAGCCGAACGAATAGGAACCGTAGCGCAGGTCGCCAGTACCAGCGTAGAGCACATCGGGGTTGTTGGGGTCGATGGTCAGGTCGCCGATGGCGCTGTTCTGGATCGCTTCCATGGTCGCCGAGTTGTCGGTGGTGTTGACCCAGGTGGTGCTGGCGTCGCAGCAATTGGTGGTCTTCCACACGCCGCCACCATCCGAGCCCATCCAGGCGATGTTTGGCATGGTCGGATGGCTGACGATCACATTGGTGCGCCCCGCGACCCCGCCGCCGGAGCCCAGCGGGCGCGGACCCAGCGGAGTGAAATTGACTGGATCCAGCGCCTTGGCAGCGGTCTTCTGGCGCGACACCCCGTCCGGCGTCGCCTTGGCGATTCCAGCAGCGACCAGCGCCGAATCGCGCAGCCAGCGGGGGTTGAAGTGGCCGGTCGGATAGCTGGCCCGATCTGCCCAGTAGGGGCCGTCATAGGCCTCCCTGGCGAGCTTCCCGTCGAGCTCTTCGCTGGCCAGGCGTTCGCCCTCCGCAGCGCTCCCGGCGACCATCAGTTTACCGTTCTGCTGGGTGGCGCAGGCCGTCAGCAGGACAACCAGGGCGGCCGGAATCATCAGCTTGTTCATGGCGATACTCGTGCTGGATTGGCCCGATCATCGGTGCCATTCCTCGCCACTGCAAGGTGGATGGGGCCCAGATCGCGCAGGCTTGATCAAAACCATGCGCAAATACACCTCTGGCACTAACGCCGCGCCGGTACTAGGAGTATCGTTCGCCGGTTTTTCCCAAGGGCCCAAACATGAGCAGATTGAAGTTGCCTTTCGCACCGGCCCTCGGGTCGGCTCTACTCCTGGCCGCCTGTGCGGGCGGTCCCGGCATGCACCCGACCGCTCTCGAGCAGCAACCAGTCGGAGATGCCTATGAGTCGGCGGGACGCACGCCTTCCGATGGGGAGCTGCGCGCCATCCAGGTCTCCTATCCGACCAAGGAGTTTCAGCCGCGCTGGCTGGTCGAGTCGGCCAGGCAGGCCCGAGCGATGCCCAGCGGACTGCCCGAAGGCGCCATCGACCAGCCGCTGCGCAGCAGCGCCAGTCCGCTGGCCCTGTCCGGGACCGGCTTTACCGCGCTGGGACCAATGCCCCTGAATCCGGGCAACTCGGCGGCCTCCGGGCGCACCAACGTGATTGCAGTGGACCCGGTGGACACCAATGTGGCCTACGCCGGTTCTGACGGTGGCGGGGTGTGGAAAACCACCAATTGCTGCAGCGCCGCGACCACCTGGCAGCCGGTCACCGACTTCCCCGAAGTCGCCAGCATCGCGATCGGCGACATCACTATCGATCCCAACAATCACAACGTGGTTTACGCCGGCACCGGTGATCTGCGTTTTGGCTCCTTCTCCTTCGGTGCCGCGGGCGTACTCAAGAGCAGCGATCAGGGCAGCACCTGGGAAGTACTGGGCGCTGACGTCTTCAACCCCTATCTGGAACCGCTGAGCGGGAACTACCCGCAGTATCAAGCGATCAGCAAGGTTGTGGTCGACCCCAACAACAGCAACAACGTGATCGTGGGTGCCAAGACCGGGGTGTACTTCTCCTACGATGCCGGCTCCACCTGGAGTGGCCCCTGTCTGACCAATGGCTTCACCAGCCAGCGCCAGGACATTACCGGCGTGCTGGCAATTGACCAGGGCGCCGGCCTGACCAACGTCATCGCCGCCGTGGGCGTACGCGGGGGTCCCACCGGAGTACAGCCGGATCTGGATCAGACCGGCGCCAACGGGGTCTACCGAGCGAGCATGCCGATGGCCGGCTGTCCGGCCTCGTGGACTCTGCTCAACAGCGGCTGGCCGGCCAACACCGGCAACGGCACTCCGGGCGCGACCAATATCGGCCGCATCGAGCTGGCGGTGGCCCCCACCAACGGCGACATTCTGTATGCCATGGCCGGCAGCAGCGTCAGCCTGGGCGCGGGCGTGATCGGCGTGTGGAAGAGCACCAACGGCGGCGATACCTGGACCCAGGTGGCGCAGCCGGCCAACGTCTCCTCCGCCGGCTGTGCCAATGCCACCGCAGGCGGAGGCCAGATGTGGTACGACGCCGGTCTGACCGTCAGCCCGACCAATCCCGATGTGGTGATCATGAGTGCGGTGGACATGTTCCGCTCTACCGACGGCGGCGCGTCCTTTACCGATGTGACCTGCGGCTATTCCGGCGGCAACGTCCACGTCGATCATCACGCCCGCGCCTACATCGGCAATGATCCCGATCGGCTGCTGCTCGGCAGCGACGGCGGAGTCTGGTACTCGGCCAACGCCACTGCCGCCAATCCGACTTTCATTCCGCTCAACAACACCATCAACACCATCGAGTTCTACTCCGGCGACATCACCGCCAACTTCGCCGATTCG
>JAGRJL010000532.1 GCA_020442775.1 Lysobacterales bacterium
GTCTTCAGCGGCCGCGACAGCGAGTTGCTGAACCAGTTCCTTGCCTATGGACCGAACAATCTTGGCGGGGTGTTTGTGGCCGCCGGAGATTGGAATGGCGACGGCCTGGCGGATCTGGTGACCGCGCCCGGGGCCGGCGATGAACCCGAGGTCAGAGTCTTCTCTGCTCTGGATGGCGAGCCATTGATGGGCTTTACCGCCTATCCGGGCTTTCAGGGCGGCGTTCGGGTGGCAACAGGTGACGTCAACGGGGATGGATTGGCGGATATCATCACCTCACCAGGAAGCGGAGGGGCGCCCTTGCTGACCCGATTCCTGGCGCCGACGGGCAGCAACGGCGACAGCGTGCCGGTTTTCGACAGCGGCTACACTGGCGGGGTCTTCGTGGCCAACGTGGTGCTGCCGACCGTGTTGCATCGTGACGGCTTCGAGTAGTGGGGCTCGACGGATCGGTGGTGCTGCTGGTTCCTCTTTTTGAACGCAGGAGTTGCGGCCGCGCCCACTCGATCTGACAAATCTCGCTACCGATCCGAGCTAGACTGCGCGACGAATCTGCAACGGATCAGTCATGACCCCCTGGCTAGTAATCTATGCGATTGCCGCAGGCCAGGCCTTGCTGCTCGCCGCGGCGCTGTGGCGCCGACCCAATGATCGCCAGGCCAATCGCTTTCTGGCGGCGTGGATGTTGCTGGTATTTGTCGATCTGACGGTTCGCGCCTGGGCCCAGCACGATCAAAGCCTTGCCAGCTTCAAACCGATGCGAATGGTGGCGCTGTTTCCCTTTCTTCACGCCAGTGCCTTCTACATCTATGTCCGCACGTTGATACACGCCACACCCCTGCGCTGGCGGGATACGCTGCACGCCGCCGGTTTCCTGTTCGCATTGACCATTTCGCTGCCGTTGTTTCTGATGAGCGGTGCGCAGATCGAACAGGCGCTGGCGACTGGGCACTCTTTGGGATTCTGGGCGCTCGGCGCCGGCTCCAGCCTGATCCTGTTTGGCTTCAGCTTGAGCTACATCGCCGTTTCCGTGGTAGCCGTGCTGAAGCAGCGGAAGCAGCTCAGAGATACCCAGTCTGATCGAGACCCTGGCGAATTGCGCTGGCTGATGGCGGTCGCGGTCAGTCAGTGCGGCATCTGGGCGGTCGCGCTGGCCCAGTTGTTTCTGCCCAATCGCTGGATAGCAAACGAGTTGATCTACGTCGCTGTGTCGGCCTGGGTACTGCTCGCCGGCTACCTGTCGTTGCTCAATGCCGGCCCGCCGGCTCGGCCCGCCACTGCGCCCCAGCGGTCTGCTGCCGAGGATCCCGATGGGAATGCCAGCGCCGATCTGGATCCGCGCTTCGACGATGTCGCCAAACGCCTTTCGGCGTTGATGGATCAGGGCATTTATCGCGAAATTGCGCTCTCGATTGCGCAACTTGCGCAGCGCTCGGGCTATCCCGAATACCTGGTTTCGGCGGTGATCAATCGTCGCTTCGGCTATCCCTTCTGGGACTACGTCAATCGCTTCCGGGTCGATGCGGCCAAACGCTGTCTGGCCGACCCGCAGGATCAACGCACTGCGCTGGAGATCGCCTACGACTGCGGATTCAGCTCCAAGTCCACCTTCAACAGCGCCTTCAAGCGATTTGCGGGCCAGACGCCGAGCCAGTATCGCGCGGCTGCATCAGGCCAGCCGGCCTGAGGCGACGGGCTGATTCGAGCCGCAGATAGCTTTCCATCACCAGCAGGTTGAGTGGCCAGGCAGACCAGGCTGCGACCAGGTAAACCGTCATGAACGGAAAGCCGGCCGCCATGCCTGCGCCCAGGATCACCCGCAGCGTGACCCCGGAGAAGGTCAGTGCGATGCTGCGCAGCATCCAGCGGCGGTGACCGGCGATATTCCGTCTGATCGCCATGGCCACCGCGGTGATGGTAGTCAGCAGCCAGAGCAGGGCCAGGCTCAGAAAGGCGATTCCGGTGCTCCACCCGCCTTGCGCGTGGAAGGCCATTTGCAGGCCGGCCAAGCCCCCGATGGTCACCGTGGCCACGTAGATCCAGCCAATGCTGCGATGCAGGGCCGGCCAGCGCCGGCGCAGCGTGGCGCTGATCTGCATCGGCGCCAGCAGCAGCGCCAGTCCGGCGCAGTAAAAGTGGGCGGGAATCGCCCAGCCGCCCTCGGCGTAACTGACGTGGAAGGGATTTCGCGGGTTGAATTGCACGCTCAGATAGTTGAAGGCGTGCAGTGCAATCATCGCACTGCTCAACACAAATACTGTGGCAGCGCCAAATTTCAGGGCGGTTCGCAGGTAGGTGGGCACGCGGATCTCCTCAATCGGGTCGAGAACAATCTGGACGCCTTGATCCGCGGTGACGACCCGT
This sequence comes from Lysobacterales bacterium, assembly GCA_020442775.1. GTDB lineage: Bacteria > Pseudomonadota > Gammaproteobacteria > Xanthomonadales > SZUA-5 > SZUA-5. Next base: position 2,365 of record JAGRJL010000532.1, read on the forward strand.
TCGGCCGGACCGAACCCAGCGAAGGTGCGGATTGACCGAATCAGGACCTTTCCAGCCACCTTCGTCTGCAGTTGTTTCGGTTGAGCGCGCGCCGCCTGACCATCCGCTGTGCGATCCTTGGATATCCCCACAATGGGAGCGACTGATGCCGGTTGCCCATGCTTGTCGCGCCGCTGCCGTCGGCATTCTTGCGCTAGCGTTCACCATCCACAGCGCCGCTGGCGCAGTCCAGGCCAAGGAGGAATCCATGCCCAGTGCTTACCCCGCGCTGCTGCAGTTGTTCGAGCGCTGGCGCGAATTCGAGCGCCCGCCGATGGTGGACGGCGCGCCCGACTACAGCGCTGCGCATTACGCTCGCGCTGCTGAAGGACTGAAGACCCTGCAGCACGAGCTGAAGGCGATCGACAGAAGCGGCTTTTCGGTGTCCCAGCAGATCGACTGGGAACTGGTGGAGGCGGAAATGCACGGCCTGGATTTCAATATCCGGGTGCTGCAGCCATGGGCCCGCGACCCGGCCTACTATCAGACGGTATGGATGGCGCAGAGCGATACCCCGGCCCATGAAGGCCCCACCAATCACGCGACCTGCGAGGTCTGGACCTACGCGTTTCCGCTTGGCGAAGCGGCTAGACAGCAGATGGCCACCGAGCTGAGCGTGATTCCGCCGCTGCTGAAGCAGGCGCGCGCCAACCTGACCGGAAATGCCCGCGATCTGTGGATCGCCGGGATCAGCAATCTGCAGCAGCAGATCGAAGATCTGGACTGGCTGCGCGAGCAAACCGGAGACCATGCCGATGACCCGCTGAGTGAGGCGATTGCTGACGGGAGGCGCGCGACTGTCGAGTTCGTGGCCTGGCTGGAAAGCCAGTCGGCGAGCAAGACCGGGCCCTCGGGGGTCGGCAAGGAGCACTACAGCTGGTACCGGCGCCACGTCCACCGGGTTCCGCTGGACTGGCAGCAGGAAGTCGACCTGCTGCAGCGTGAGCTGGATCGGGCCTGGGCCAACCTGAAGCTTGAGGAACGGCGCAATCGATCGCTGCCGCCGCTGCAGGCAGCCTCGACCGCAGCCGACTATGACGCCCGGGCGGACGCGGCGATCACTCGCCTGATGCGCTTTCTGAGCGACAAGGAGGTGATGCCGATCGAGGACTACATGGAGCCTGCGGCACGCGAGCATCTGCTTGAGTTCGTCCCGGAAGGGGAGCGCAATTTCTTTGACATCGTGCGCCACTACGATCCGCTGCCGCTGTTTTGTCACTGGTATCACTGGTTCGATCTGGCTCAGGTGCGCGATCGGCCCCATGCCAGTCCGATCCGGCGCGGGCCGCTGCTCTACAACATCTGGGACTCACGCAGCGAGGGCATGGCCACCGGCGTGGAGGAGATGTTCATGCACATGGGGCTGTACGAAGACAGTCCGCGCTCGCGCGAGATCGTCTGGATCATGCTGGCCCAGCGGGCAGCTCGCGGACTTGGATCGCTCTACGCCCACGCCAATCTGATGACGATGGAGCAGGCCAGCCAGATCCATCTGACCTGGACTCCGCGTCAGTGGATGTATCGCGAACCCAAGCTGCTCAAGTTCGAACAGCATCTGTATTTGCGCCAGCCTGGCTATGGCACCAGCTACGTCGTCGGCAAATACCTGATCGAGCAGGCGATGGCGCGGCGGGCCAAGCAGCTGGAGGCGGCCGGTGAATCTTTCGTCATGCGCGATTTTTTCGCCGGCATCAATCAGGCCGGCAACATTCCGGTAGTGCTTGGAGCGCGTGAGCTGAGCGGCGGAGAGAGCGAACAATGGGTCATTGGCGGGGCCGCGTCCGCCCGACAGTAATTGCATAAGTGATTGATTTTAAAAATGGTCATGGAATGGTCATGAAGGGTTAGATCGGGGTCAAGACTGAACCGGGTGCTGCCGTCAGAGTGTGCGTCAACCGACATTGGAGTCGGCAACACGCAACGGAGAAGCACTCATGAAGCGCAGCGCGATCCTGATCTATGGCGTCATCAGCTACTTCGCCTTTCTGGCGACCATCCTTTACGCAATTGGCTTTGTCGGCAACATCTGGGTGCCGAAGGCAATCGATTCGGCACCCAGTGCTGACTTCGCAGTGGCCCTGCTCAGCAACCTGGGCCTGCTCGCCCTGTTCGCCGTCCAGCACAGCGTGATGGCACGACCGGCCTTCAAGAAGATCTGGACCCGGATCATTCCCGAATCGGCCGAGCGCAGTACCTATGTGCTGTTTTCCTCGGTCGCGCTGGCGATTGTGTTCTTCGGCTGGCAGCCGATGGGCGGCGTGGTCTGGCATTTCGAACAGCCGCTGGTAAAGGCGGTGTGCTACACCCTGTTCGCGCTCGGCTGGTTCACCGTGTTTGGCTCGTCATTCCTGATCAACCACTTCGATCTGTTCGGCTTGCGCCAGGTCTGGCTGGCCTACCGGGGGCAGCCATACACCCATCTGGGCTTTGTGACGCCGGGGCCATACCGAATGGTTCGTCATCCGCTCTACGTCGGTTTCCTGCTGGCTTCCTGGTTTACCCCGACGATGACCGTGGCCCACCTGGTGTTCGCGGTCATGATCACTGCCTACATCCTGGTCGGGATTCAGCTGGAGGAGCGCGACCTCAAGACGGCGCTGCCGGAGTACGCGCGCTACCAGGCGGAAGTGCCGATGCTGATTCCGCGCCTGCCGGCCAGTAATAGCCAAGAGACTGCGCTGTCCCAGTCATGAGTCGTCATTGGACGACGGCGTGGTAGATGCAGTGGTAGGTAGTCTCAGCGCTCAAAGCTGGCGCTGATCAACAGAACGCCGGCGCAGTGCCGGCAGCGTGTCCCGTCCGCTGTCGGCTCTGACGCCGGCACTCACCCGTAGGTGAGTGTTTCAAAGCCTACCCCGCTGCGCCCACTCACGCGCTGCCAGATCTTGCGCTTCAGCGGCCCTTAGCGACCGAATCTTGTGGCGCGGCCTGGCGCCACCAAGGACTCCTGTCACGCAGTGCCGAACAGGGCATCTGGCAGGTCGGTCAGACTGTGACCGCCGGCGCGAATGCTGGCGGCGTGCTGGCCCACCCGGGGCAAAATCCGGTCGATGTAGAAGTTGAGCAGCGCCTGTTTGGCTGCGCGAGTGTCGGCGTCGATGTGCGCCTGCTGGGCGACCGTCGCCGAGCGCAGCAGCGCGTCGGCAACCATGATGTAGCCGCACAGGAACAGATAGTCGACCGCGGCGGCGCCGATTTCGTCGGCATTGGCCATCGCGCGCTTGGCGGTTTCCTGGGTCAACGCGGCCCAGTCTTCGGCAATCTCCTGCAGTCGCGCTGCGGCCGCCTTCAGCGGCTCGTGGTCGTGGGCTGCGGCGCAGTGGCGCTGCACCCCCTCGATCAGGCTGGCCAGCGCCTGGCCCTTTCCGCCCATCACCTTGCGCCCGAGCAAATCCAGCGCCTGGATCTGGGTGGTGCCCTCGTAGATGGTGGTGATGCGCGCATCACGCGCCAGCTGTTCCTGCCCCCATTCGGCGATGTAGCCGTGACCACCCAGGGTCTGCACTCCGTGATAGGTGCATTCCACCGCCATTTCGGTCAGCAGCGCCTTGATGATCGGGGTCAGTATGCCCAGCTGCTGATCGGCCTGAGCGCGGACTTCGGGGTCCGGGTGTCGTTCACTGGTATCGACCAGCAGCGCTGCTTCATAGCTGAGCACCCGG
>JAGRJL010000533.1 GCA_020442775.1 Lysobacterales bacterium
GCTTTCGCCTTGCCCATCGGCTGTATTACGCGGGACTCGGCATGCTGATCTATTTCAGCCACGGCGCGACCGAGGCCTATGTCTCGACATCGACTCGAGCGTACGCGGCAGCCCAGATCGCCTTTACCCTGGCCTATTTCGGCCTGCTTTTGCTGATTCGACGACGCAGCAAGGTAAATCAAGCACGCGAGAAGGGCTCAGCACCGGCCGAAGTGATCGAAGATTGAGCAATTCCTGTCCGCAGCCACTACACTGATTGGCAAAGCCACGGCGACCGGCCCGACCCGGTTGACCCGGCTGTGAGCGCCCGCGAACAGGAATCCACCATGGCTTTCGTGCAAGCACCGCCCCAGTTGGCGAACCCGTTTTCTGGCGACCGGGTGCTGCGATCCTACTTGCGCCGTACGCTACCCCCGGCCTTGCTGGACACGCTGGAGAACGAGGCGATGGCCTTGGGTGAGCTGGTCAAGGACCTCTACCCCCAGCAGTTGCAGGCCATCGATCAGCAGCCGCGACTGGTGCAGTGGGATGCCTGGGGCAACCGTATCGACCGCATTGAGCTCGCCCCCTACTGGGAACAGATGCCCGAGATCGCGGCGCGCTTCGGTCTGGTCGCCCATGGTTACGACAAGGAAAAGGGCGCGCACGCAAGGGTTTATCAGTTCACCCTGGTGTATCTGTACGCCGCCGCCAGCGAATTCTACGGCTGCCCGCTGGCAATGACCGACGGCGCCACCCGGGCGCTGCTGGAGACCACCAACCACCGGCTGATTGATCGTGCCGTTCCCCACTTTCTGGCTCGTGAAGCGGAAGGCCTGTGGACTTCCGGCCAGTGGATGACCGAAACCACCGGCGGTTCAGACGTCAGCGGCAGCGAGACCATCGCCAGCCGCGACGATCAGGGGCAATGGCGCATCTACGGCCGCAAATGGTTTACCTCGGCCACCACCAGCGAGGCAACGCTGTTGCTGGCGCGGCCAGAGGGCAGCGAACACAGCGGTGCCGACGGCCTCGCCTTGTTCTATTTGGAACCACGCGATGATCACGGCAAGCTGCGCCAGATCGAGATTGATCGACTGAAGGACAAGCTGGGCACGCGCAAGCTGCCGACCGCCGAGCTGCGCCTGTTCGGCACCCCGGCAGAGCCGGTCAACGGCCTCAGCCACGGGGTTCGCGCAATTTCGCCGGTGCTCAACCTGACCCGTCTGTGGAATTGTTTCACCGCGCTGTCGCTGTACAGACGCGGTCTGCAGCTGCTGCAGGATTACGGCAGCCGGCGCCAGGTCTTCGGCAAGCCGCTCGGCGAGCAACCGCTGCATCGGGACACTCTGGCCGACCTGCTGGCCGAGTTCGAGGCCGGATTTCACTTGACCATGTATTTGGCCGAGCTGCTGGGCAAGCACGAGAACGGCCTGCTCGACGAAAGCCATCGCGCCTTGTGGCGGCTGCTGACCCCGCTGGCGAAGCTGTGGACCGCCAAACAGGCGGTGGCGGGCTTGAGTGAGATCATCGAGGGCTTCGGCGGCGCCGGCTATGTGGAGACCACCGGGCTTCCCGGCCTGCTCCGCGACGCACAGGTGCTGACCATCTGGGAAGGCACCACCAACGTGATGGCGCTCGATGTATTGCGCGTGCTGCGCGGCACCGAGGGTGCCTTCACCGCCTACCAGACCGCGCTCCGCGGATTGGCCGCGCAGATCAGCGCGCAGGAGCTGCTTTCTGTACGCCAGGCGGTGCTGAGCGCCAGTCAGGCCCTCAATGAAGGCCTGCCGGGGCTGCTGCGCGGGGGCGAACACGGTCAGTCAGGCGCGCGCAGTTTTTCCATCGCGCTGGCCCGGACCATTTCAGCGGCGCTGCTGGGACGCCATGCCGACTGGTGCCTGCGCGCCCAGGACGACGGCCGGCCGGCGGCAGCGGCCCGGCGTTTCGTGCGCCGCGGCCTGGTCAATCTGTTCGACAGCCCCGACCCCGACGCTGATCTGCTGACCGAGGGCTAGATCCCGTCCGCGGTGCTCAATCCGACGCCGCAAAGGCCGGGTGGTGGCGCACCTCGCCTGCAGCGCGGGCGTCGCTGAGGCGCAGGGCCTGGAAGTACTGCGGCGGAACGCCGTCCAGGGTCAGGTCGGCGTCGGCAACGAATCCAAATCGGCCGTAGTAGCCGGGGTCGCCCAGCACCACGCAGCCCGCCGCGCCGGACTGGGTGAGCGCCTCCAGCGCCGCAGCCGTCAACCCGGCCCCAACCCCGCGTCGCTGCCACTCCGGCGCCACCGAGAGCGGGCCCAGCCCGTACCAGCCAGGAGACTGATCGGAGAGACTGACTGGCGAGATCGCCACATGTCCAATGACCGCCTCCGCGACCTCGGCGACCAGAGAGACCGTCAGGGCCCCACGCTGCCGCAGCGTGGCCACAATCTGGTGCTCGCCGTGGTTGCCGTACTCGCTGGCGTCGAAAGCGGCCTGAATCACCCGGGCGATCGCCTCGCCATCCGCCGCCGCTTCAGGCCGAATCGTGAACGCCGGCAGGCTCACTGCTTTTCCCAGGTCCGGAACAGCCAGTCGCCCAGCGGATAACTGATATTGAAGTTGCAGCGGGTCATCCGCGCGGGATCATGGTGAATCCGATGCAAGGTGGACCAGCGCTGCAGCCAGCCGGGCATTCGCGCCTGCCAGCGGGGAGGCAGGTGATGAAACAGGTGCAGCACCTCGTAGTTGAGGAAATAGGCCAATCCGGTAGCGATGAACAACCAGGCAACGTTGGCGGAAATCAGCGCGTTGAGCAGCAGCCAAACCGGGAGCCCGAAGCCGCCAAAGAAAAAGATCACCAGCAGTGGTGGAAACAGAACCGCGCGCAGATCCAGCGCGTCCTCCAGCGGCATTGAGTCCTGATTGAAGTAGCGATGGTGCTGTCCGGCGTGACGCTTGTACACCAGCCGCAGTCCTGGCACCGGATGATGCATTGGATAGCGATGACCGAAGTACTCGGCCAGATTAGCGTAGACGAAGGCCAGGGGCACCGTCATCCATTCAGCGACGCTGACCGCATTCAGTTGGGCAAGGCTTGCCAGCAGCGCCAGACTGCCGCCGACGAAGGTGAACAGCAGATGGAAGGTCGGCGAGTAGAAGCGCGGAATCTCGCTTGCGCGATATTCCTGACGAAAGCGACGGACTCGCTCTGGGACGGGCTCTGCCAGGTGCAGATCGGCGGCTTGTGTGTCGCTCAAGGACGCGCACTCCCCGGAATCACAGTCCCGGCAGGTTGCGATCGGCTCCCGACGCTGTCAAGCACCGCCCCGGCCTCTGGCGCCGGCGAGCCGTTGCACCAACGGCAACAGCCTGCCAACCTCTGCGCCTGACCCGAATCAAGCGAACGCGGTAGCCCTCATGCATCGACTCAGCATCATCACCACCGGCGGGACCATCGACAAGATCTACTTCGACTCGCTCAGTGAGTTCCAGGTGGGCGAGCCACAGATCGGCAAGATCCTGCGCGCGATCGGGGTTGGCTTTGAGTTCGATCTGGTCGCCCTGCTGCGCAAGGACTCGCTCGAACTGGACGACGGCGACCGCGAACTGATCAAGCGCACGGTGGAGGCCCAGCCTCATCGCTTCGTCCTGATCACCCACGGTACCGACAGCATGGTCGACACCGCGCGTCATCTGGCTGCGGTTCAGGGCAAGGTGATCGTCCTCACCGGCGCCCTCAACCCCGCCCGTTTCGACGGATCAGACGCAGTGTTCAATATCGGCTGCGCGGTGGGCGCCGTGCAGTGCCTGCCTGACGGCGTCTATCTGGCCATGAATGGCCGCATCTGGCATCCGGATCAGGTGCGCAAGAATCGGGCGGAGAATCGGTTTGAGGCGTCCTGAAGGGTGCGGCTTCGAGCAACTGGGCGTTGGGCTCGATGCAGATCCGTACCAATCGCGATCCGGTCGAGTACCAGCAGCCAGTGCCAGTAGCCAGGGCAGAGATTGACCCGCAAGCTCTGCTCGATTCATCCCCTGCCACCTTGTTCGCGCCCTGCCGCCGCAGTCTGCGAGGCCAGAACTGGCTACTGGCACTGGCTACTGGAACTGTGCTCCCTCACTCCTGCCGCAGCGCCACCATCGGATTGGTTTTCGCGGCGCGGCGGGCCGGTAGCCAGCAGGCAACCATCGCGACGGTGCCGAGCAGCGCAACCACCGCGATCATGGTCAGCGGATCGCTGCTGCTGATGCCGTAGAGCTGCGACTGCATGAAGTGGGCGAGCGCAAAGGCGCCGATCAGGCCCAGGATCAGCCCGGTGGCGACGATCCGCCCACCCTGGCTGAGTACCAGCCGCTGCACGTCCAGTCGGCGGGCGCCGATCGCCATGCGCACCCCGATCTCACCGGTGCGCTGCTGCACCGTGTGAGAGAGCACGCCGTAGATGCCGATCGCCGAGAGCAGCAGGGCAACGCCGGCAAACACCAGCACCAGCAGCATCGGCGCGCGACGCCCGTCCATCGACAGCGAGATCCGCTCATCCAGCGACTTGATGTCGAAAATCGGCAGCTCGGGATCGGCGTTCAGCACCGCCTGGCGGATGCCAGGGACCAAGCCGCCCATCGGCAGATTGCTGCGCGCGACCAGGAAGCCGCCGGATGGTGCCAGCTGACGGAAGCTGGTGTAGTAGCTTTCCTTGGTCACCTCTTCGGTCAGGTTGCTGATCTTGATCGTCCCGACCACGCCGATAATGGTCCACTCCTGATTTTCCTCGGCCGCGCCCTGCCAGAGAATGGTCTGACCCACGGCGTTGCCATCTGGAAAGTGCTTCCGGGCCAATACCTCATCAACCACCATGACCTTCTGCGACTGGTCGCTGTCGCTGGGCAGGAAGGTCCGGCCCTGCAGCACTGGAATCTCCATCGCATTGAAGAAGTTTTCGTCCACTACCCGGGAATAGCCGTGCGGCGTAGCTTGTCCGTCCGGCACTTCCTGGCCCTGGATTCGGTAGGACGACGTCCAGTTGCTTTGCCCGAAGGGCAGATTGCTGACGAAGGCACTCTGTCCCATGCCGGGCACCGCCTTCAACTCGCCCAGCACCTTCTCGTAGAAGGCACGACGGGGCTCCTGCTCAGCATAGACATTGCGCGGCAGATCGATTCGCGCAGTCATCAACCCGTCCCGGGTGAATCCGGGGCTCTGCGCCTGCGCGCTCCAGAAGCTGCGGATCAGCAGCCCCGCACCGACCAGCAGGCTGACCGCCAGCGCCATCTGCGCAATCACCAGCACGCTGCGGGTGTAGCGCGCGGCCTTGCCACCGCCGATGCTGCG
>JAGRJL010000534.1 GCA_020442775.1 Lysobacterales bacterium
CACACAAAATTTCTGACAGGCTCCTTTGGCTTGGCGTATCGCCTCCAAACGCGATTGGCGCCGCTGGATCTCGGCAGGCAAGTCTTGATCAGGCTCGTTGGCTTCGGCGGCATCGGTTGATTGCGCGCGTTCCAGCAAGGCCGCAATCTGCTTCTCCAAGTCTGCTTCCACCTGCCGCATGCGACCGTAGCTCATCGCCTTGTGACGCGAGGCGTTGCCCTTGACCTTGGTCCCATCGACCGCCACCGTCCCCAGCTTGACCAGACCACATTCCCGAGCCAGTTTCACCACCTGCAAAAACAACGACGACAACTCGCTCAGATGCAAGGCACGGAAATCGCTCAAGGTTCGGTGCGCCGGAAAGTTGCCTGCCGCCAACACCCGAAACGCCACATCGTCGTGCAACCGACGCGCTAACTTACGCGAGGAAAACACCCCCGTCGCATAGCCGTAAATCAGCACCTTCACCATCATCTCTGGATGAAAAGGCTGATTGCGCGGGCCGCCCTCGGCATAAGGACCATGAAAAGCCGATAAGTCCAACGAAGCGATCACATCCTCAATGAAGTAAACCAGATGCCCTTCGGGCAGCCACTCATTGAGCCGGCACGGCAGCAACTGCTCTTGCTCAGGATGGTACGGAAGGTAGGAGTTCGTCATGGCTGCTATTGTCTTACAACAGCAGATCGATCGCTTCTGCCGCGCAGACTCCTAGCAACCCGAAAACATCCGGGCGCGGACCCGAAGGGCGCGGAAAGAAGAGTGGGTACGGAGCGAGGCGGCTCCGCACTGCGGCAGGGGAAGGAGCGTGCTCGCACGCGACCCGACACTCGCCGCCAGTTTTGCGAGCAGGCTCGTGCCTGCGCGAGCATGAGCTGCGCGCTTCGAGTGTGCGAGCATGGGGCACCCGCGCGGCTGCGCGCACCCACGCGGGGCGGACTTCGACCGCAGGATGGGTTGTTGATCAACGGCACAGAATCGCCCCGGTTGGCAGGCGACAGCTCAGGCGGCGCGCACGGTTTGCGCTGAATGGAAGAACAGGGGCGTTCCGAGTGGCTGCGCAGCGCCATATGGCCCGAGGCCATCGATCCTCTCCAGGCACGCCTGCTTCCCGATCAAGCTCGCGCCGACCTGAGGCGCCGCCGAGCGCATCGTCGGAATGGCCCCGGCAGGGCCAGGGCTTTGCGCGCGCTGCTCGGGCGCGGTGATGTCGGCGATGCAGGCATTGACAGGTCCGATGATGGCCGCGCAGATGCCGACGAGAGCAAGTCACTTGCCCAGCGAACTTGCCTCGCCAAAAGTCAGTGATCCCATCTCCTCAGTGAGCCCGGTGCTTGCCCCTGCCCGCGTGGATCAGGGCCGGAACCAAGCACGCACGACTGGCCTGGTTCGCTCAGGCACGGACTGACCGGCCAACAAAAAGGCCCGCTTGCGCGGGCCTTTTTTGAAAACGCTGTCGGTAGGTCTAGCGCTCGACCGGCATCCGCAGCTGATCGTGCAGGTGAGTGGGTTTGACCGCGTCCATCACCAGACCGTAGCTGAGCGAATCAAAGGTGCGGAAGATCATCACGTGGCCGATGTATTCCTCCGGCAGAGTCACCTTGGACTTGCGCGGACTGAAGAATGCGCGCCAGGTGCTCTTGTCGTACATCACCTCGTCCTGAATCTTCTCGCCCGGCTGGTAGATCGCATAGACCTCACCGTTCTCGACCCCGTCACGGGCACCGCGATTGAGCACCACCACTTCACGCGGACCCACTGCGTTGAGCGGCCCGGTAAACGCGATTACCCGCATGTTCTCCGGCACGCTCTCGGGCGGATGCGGCAGATACTCCAGATCGAATTCGACTTCCTGATAGGGCACCAGCAGATCGCCCTGCTTGATCTCGATGTCGTCGTAGGTGAGATAGACCGTGGTCGGGTCGCCCAGCTTGGACACGCTGGCGGTACCGATCACAAGCACTTCGTAGCCCAGGCTCTCGCCCATCTTGTCGTAGATCCAGTCGACGAAGGCCCAGTGCCGTTCACCGCCGAAAACTTCGCCACGTCCCTTGCGCCAGTCATGGCTGCGCACTCGACGCTCCTTGCGATCAAAGACGTGGCGGGCGGGCACGTCGGTGTAGTGCAGCATCGGCCGCGCAACCATGAAGCGATCACCCACCCGGGCGTCGCCGACGTTGCGGACATAGGCCAGTTCGCCAGCGGCACCGAGGATGCGGCTCTCTTCCAGCCCCACAATGTACGGCGCGTTGTCCACCTCGTCCTTGCTCAGCACGCGCGGGCGCTCAAGGAACTGACGCAGATCCGCCAGCGGAATCGGCCGCACCGCCTCATCAAGGCTTTCGCGGCGCACCTGCGGGCTGAGCTTGCTTTCCCCGGAGGGCTCGACCACCAGATGCGGGCGCCCGTCAATGTAAACCAGAGAGATCAGATCGCCCGGATAAATCAGGTGCGGATTCTCGATCTGCGGGTTGGCCTGCCAGATTTCCGGCCATAGCCAGGGGCTCTTCAGAAAGCGCG
>JAGRJL010000535.1:0-1172 GCA_020442775.1 Lysobacterales bacterium
AGACCCCCTGCAGCCGATCACGGGGTGGCAAATCGCGCTCGACATAGTCGCGCTTGGGCTCAGCGCTGGAGAGCTTGCGGAGCTGCGAGTAGTCGGCCTGGGTGGGCTTGGTCCACGGCAGCTTGCCCATGGTGATCGTTTCCAGGGCGGCATTGGCCATGCCCATCCACAAGCCCTTCTTGAAGCCCGGTTTGATATTGCGAACCTTCTTCAGCTCTTCCATCACCTCCGATTCGCGCAGCCTGGCATCGAAACCGGTCGAATCCAGCTGCCCGCTCAGGTGCTTGGCGGCGAGCATGCCGGAGCGGATCGCCTGGTGGGTGCCCTTGATCTTGGGCACGTTGAGCAGGCCGGCGGTGTCGCCGATCAGCATTGCCCCGGGCATTTCACACTTGGGCAAGGACTGCCAGCCGCCGGTGACGATGGCGCGCGCGCCGGCCGAGGCAATGCTGCCGCCGTCCAGCAGCGGCTTGATCATCGGGTGATGCTTCCACTGCTGGAAGGCCTCGTAGGGCTGGTAACGCGGGTCGCGATAATCGAGCCCGGAGACATAGCCCAGCGCCACCCGGTTCTGATCCAGGTGATAGAGGAAGCTGCCGGCATAGGTGCCGTTGTCGGCCGGCCAGCCCACCGTGTGGATGGTCAATCCGGGCTGTACCCGTCCTTCCGGCAGCTGCCACAGCTCCTTGATCCCGATCGACCAGCTCTGCGGGTCGCTGTCGCTGTCCAGCTGATAGCGCTTGACCAGCTGCTTGGTGATATGGCCGCGCGCGCCTTCGGCCAGCACCGTTACCTTGGCCAGGATGTCGACGCCTTCGGTGTAGGTATCCTTGTGGTTGCCTTCCTTGTCGATCCCCATGTCGCCGATGCGCACCCCCTTGACCGCACCGTCGTCGCCGATGATCGCCTCGGCAGCGGCAAAGCCGGGATAGATCTCCACCCCGGCCTCTTCCAGCTGCGGCGCCAGCCAGGCGCACAGCGCACCCAGTGAGACGATGTAGTTGCCCTGGTTGTGCATGGTCGGCGGGGTCGGCAGCTTCATCCGGCCGTGCTTGCTCAGCCAGTAGAACTCGTCCTTGCTCACCGGCACGCAGATCGGCGGCGGCGAGTTGCGCCAGTCCGGGAGCAGCGCATCCAGCGGCCCCGGCTCGATCACCGCGCCGGAGAGGATG
>JAGRJL010000535.1:1194-2740 GCA_020442775.1 Lysobacterales bacterium
CCGATGGTGGAGCCCTTCTCGATCACGCAGACCGACAGATCGGCATTGAGCTGCTTGAGGTGCAGCGCGCAGGACAGCCCCGAAGGACCGCCGCCCACCACCACCACGTCGTATTCCATTACCGCACGTTCGCTCATCGCCGTTCGATCCTTGTGGTTGTCACCGGCGCAAGTATAAGGCGAGTCGCGCTGGAGCCGCGGAACTGGGCCAGCGCGATCGCGGCACTGGTGGCGCGCAAGCTCAGCAGCCGCCACGTGTCTGTCAGGATGGTCTTGAGCATTGACTTCCCTGACTGCCCTGCCGGTGGCAGCCTAGAACAGCACTCAGGCTCGCGCCACGAGCCGCCGAGCAAGCACGGCTCACCTCGCCACACCGATGTCAGCAGGCGGCGTCCATTGCAATACTTCTGACACAGTAACTTTACAGAACATCCTGTATAGTTATCGCCATGACCAGACCCCCAAAAGCCCGCAACAAGATCCTCGACGCGGCTGAGCGCATCGTCAAAACCCACGGCGCGGCCAAGCTGACCTTCGAGGAGCTGTCCCAGGAAAGCGGGGTCACCCGCGGCGGGATCACCTATCACTTCCCGACCAAGGAGCTGCTGCTGCAGGCGCTGGTTCGCCGCGATGTGGAGCATTGGTCCTCACGTCAGGCCTGCCACATGGCCGATCTGGAGGGTGAGCCCGGCGCCGAAGTGCTGGCCCATCTGCGCACCACCACCGATGACGATCCGGAGCGCCAGCGCTTCGTTGGCGGGATGCTGGGGGCAGTTGCCCATGACCCCTCGCTGCTGGAGCCGGTGCGCTGCTTCCTCAGGGAACATCAGCCCATCGACCCGCAGATGCCCGAGCGCGAGCTGCGCATGTGGGTGCTGCGGCTGGCCGCCGACGGGCTGTTCTGGATGGAGATGCTCAAGTGCACCGAGCTGCCTTCCGGGATGCGCGAGCGGGTAGTGGCGGAGATCGAAAAGCTGGCCCGCGAATGGGGTCAGTGCACTAAAACCATTGAAAGATCTGAATGATTCTGGACAAGGAAATCCGAAGATGCATACGCGATTGATCTCGTTTGCCGGCGCGGCAGTGGCCGCATTGCTGCTCGCGGGCTGCGGTGGTGGCGGCGGCCCACCGGAGTTTCCACCGCCGGAAGTGAATGTGGCGGTGGTCAGCAATTCCGAAGTGACCGAATGGGACAGCTTCTCCGGCCATATCGAAGCCATCGACATGGTCGAGCTGCGCCCGCGGGTGTCGGGCTATCTGGAACAGGTGCACTTCACCGAAGGCGGTCTGGTGGAGAAAGACGATCTGCTGTTCAGCATCGACGCCCGCGAGTATCGCGCGGCAGCCGACTCAGCCCGCGCTGACGTAGCGCGTGCGCAGACCCGGGTGGACCTGGCCCAGACCGAAGTGGCGCGAGCGGACAAGCTGGCCGCAGTCAAGGCGATTTCGGCCGAGGAAGTTGAACAGCGTCGCGGCGAGCTGCTGCAGGCCAGAGCCGATCTGAAGGCTGCGCAGGCGCGGGTTACCCAGGCCCAGCTCAACGTCGA
>JAGRJL010000535.1:2813-3535 GCA_020442775.1 Lysobacterales bacterium
CAGAGCGTGTTGACCACGCTGGCGTCAGTGGATCCGGTCTATGTCTCCTTCGAAGGCGACGAGCGGGTCTACCTGCGCTACCAGAGCCTGGCCCGTGAGGGCCTGCGGCCGAGCTCGCGCGACGCGCGCAACCCGGTCAAGGTCGGTCTCTCCGATGACGCTGGCTATCCGCTGACCGGTGAGATGGTCTTTGTCGACAACCAGCTCGACCCGCGCACCGGCTCGATTCGCGCCCGCGCGCTGCTGCCCAACCCCGACGGTCGGCTGACCCCGGGCTTGTTTGCCCGGGTCAAGCTGCTCGGCACCGGTGGCTACCAGGCATTGCTGATTCATGAGCGCGCGATCCTCACCGACCAGGACCGCAAATACGTCTACGTGATCGGCCCGGAAAATCGGGCGCTACGCAAGGACGTGACCCTGGGCGCCCAGGTTGACGGTCTGCGGGTGGTCAAGAGCGGACTGGAGGCCGGTGACCGGGTGGTAGTCAACGGCACCCGCAAGATCTTTTATCCCGGTGCGCCGGTCAGTCCGGTGGAAGTGCCGATGGACGATCCCGAGAAGGTGGTTGCGCCGCCCGCCCAGGCCGCCGCGCCCTGACCGAACCCGCCTTGCTGTCGTGACCGCGCCGCGCCCATGCGCGCGGCCGGGCTGACCCCGGAACCCGAATAGGACGCCTTTCGCATGTCCATGGATGCTTCCCGCTTTTTTGTCGACCGGCCGAT
>JAGRJL010000536.1 GCA_020442775.1 Lysobacterales bacterium
TCGTCACTGGAGCCGCCGTGGGCACCCCATTCGAATGGGAAATTGCGGTTCAGATCGGCACCGCGGTTGCCGCTGGTGGTTCCGCAGTAGTTCTCGTTGAGATTCTTGCGCCAAAAGCTCCCGGCTTCTGCCTCCTTGCGCCCGTCAGGGTTGGCGTGTACCAGAACGTAGAGCTCGTGGTGATCAAGCATCCAGCGCGCGTCGGCATCGTCTGCATATCGGGCGAGCAGACCCTCAGCAAATCGCAGCACCGTCTCGGCAGTGGTGTATTCCCTGGCATGCACCGCGCCCATGATGAACAGGGCTGGCTTGGGACCAGCAATCGCCGAGTTGCTCAGCTTGAGCACGCGCAGGTCATAACCGGTGCCGGGATGGTTGATCTTGTTCCAGGAGTCGCCGATATCGATCACCGAGGCCAGCGTCGGGTGATCGACGGTCAGCTGATCCATACTGGCGAAGCTCTCTTCGACAGTGCGATAGCAGGCATAGCCGGGGATGCTGCGCAGGTTGCCAAGCGGATGGCGCAATACTTCAGTCTGCTCCGCGTCCACTGCCAGGCGCATTCCCAGGTCGCTCAGGCGCGCGTACTCGGAGCGATCGGCGACCTCGAACACGGCAAAGCCCAGCCGATGATCGACCTGCCAGGGCTCGCTCTGACTGGCAGCCAGGTCGAACTGGCTGCGCGAGTCGAAATAGGCACGCACTATCCAGGGACCATCACCGGCGGGCGCTTCGGCACTTGGAAGCGGTCCGGCCACGGCCCGGGCAAACATCATCATTCCCACGAGAGGCAACTTCAGGCGCATTTTCTAGTCTCTATGGCGAGTCACTGCAGACCGCGCAGCGTTCCGCGCGATGGTTACTCACACGACTCGTAATCGGATGGCTGAATCAGTCAGCCGATGAGGCGATGGGGATAACAGCAGCAGAAGCGGAGCTGGGCCGGTTGCACCGCCGGGCAACTATCCGCCGTTGCTACCCCGCGCATGGCGCGGCAGATCATCACCCATGCTCAACCAGGGAGTCTGACTCTCGCACCAGATGTGCTTGCGCGGCGGTACCCGGGCGGGATCATCCAGACTGGCGATGGTGACATCCAGGGTAGGCTCGGGATCGACTGCGCGGAAGGCGATCTGGGTGCCGCAATCGGGGCAGAATTCGCGCATGTAGGACCTGGACGACAGATAGGGCGTGGGTCGCCCCTTGATGTAGTCAAAGAACTCGACCGGCAGGGTCAGCCAGGCGACTACCGGGGCTCCGGTGGAGCGCTGGCACAGGCGGCAATGGCAATAGCCGGCACCGACGATTTCGTCCGCACGCAGCGCGTAGCGCAATCGACCGCAAAGGCAGCCGCCGTGCAGGAGTATGTCGCTGTCTTTGCTTTCGTGCGCCATGACTGAGCCCCCCGGTTGGTGCCCAGTGTGCGGCTTCGGCTTGCCTGTCGCAATCGTTCCGACTCCGGGTACCCGCGCCTCTCAGCGGTTGCGAACGACGGGCGCGTTGATCCGGCGTCTCAGCCACCAGATCCCAACAACTGCGGCCAGCATGCCGGCGCCCGCGTGGCCCCAGCTGCTGGGTGGTTCGCCGACGATCCGGGTCACCTTGGGATTGCTGGGCAGATAGGTGATGGTCGCATTGGGCTGAAACAGCGCGCGGAGCTGCTCGCTGCTGACCTGCTTGTGGCTGCTGACCCGCTCACCTGTCTGGGTGCGGAAGTAGATATCGACGGTGAGCGTGGTGCGGGTCTGGTTGCGCCGCTTGCGTTCGGTTTTTTCGTACTCGGTGAGCGGTTCGATCAGAGCGACCACACCGGACTCGGCCAGCGCGTGGTCCTGCCAAATCAACCGAGCAGACAACGAGGCGTAGCCCAGGCCGATCAGGATGCAAAGGAGGGGTTTGAGCATGGGGTGCGTCCGATTGCGAGAGGGACAGAGACGGCGCCGCGTTCGGCGCAGCGCGATGGCTGCTATGCAACTCGCAGGACGGTGAGCCGATCGGTCAGCACACCCGCACTAATTGCGCTGGAAATACGCCCTGGCCCGCTCCTGCTCGGCAGTCGTCGGCTGATACAGGCGCCACTCATCATTTGCTTCGGTCTTGTAGCGCAGCACGCCGTCCTCGACGTCAAACTGGTAGTAGGGAAAGACGTCGCGGAAGCCGCCGAGGAACAGGGCCGGTGCGAAAAACATGATGCTCGCGGCCATCTTGCCACCGTTCACGCGCAGCGGAAGGATGCCGTAGAGCCTGTTGCCATCGCTGGCCTCGGCCATGAACTCGTGCTGCCCGGTGGACTTGGAGGGCAGCTTTAGCGCCGCCGGCAGTTCGGTCGCTTGACGGTCACCGATGGTCAGCCGGGTGCCGGGGTGAGCGGATTCGAATCGGGTACCGGCCGCGCAGCCTGACAGCAGCAGCGCGCCGAGAACCAGTAGTTTCAAGAAATGGCTCATCGTCAGAGACTCCAACCGACCAAAGAGGCGGCGCAGAGTGCATCAAAGGGGGAGAACACGCCAGCCTGTTCCTGGTTGGCGCGGCAGCGCCTGAAAATCCTGTACCCGATGCTCCGCTCTCGGCGCTTGAGACTGGACAGGAGATAATTCCGGGCATGCGCAAGCACCATCCAGACCCGCAGCCCCCGCCGATCGCGATCAAGGGACGCGGCACCGCCAGCAATCCTGAAGGCCGCTTCGAAACCCTGACCCGAACCGTGGAGGACGACGGCTGGTCGCGCGAAGACGTGGAGCCGGGCAAACCGAAGACGGAGGTGAGCATCGAGCAGGCCCGCTCGATCATCAGCCGCAACGACTCGCCGGACATTCCCTTCAACCAGTCGATCAACCCCTATCGCGGCTGCGAGCACGGCTGCAACTACTGCTACGCGCGCCCCTCCCATGCCTATCTGAATCTGTCGCCGGGGCTGGACTTTGAAACCCGGCTGTTCGCCAAGACCAACGCCGCAGAACGCTTGCGGATCGAGCTGGCCAGACCGGCCTATGTCTGCGAGCCGATCACCCTGGGCGCCAATACCGACGCCTATCAGCCGATCGAACGGCAATACAAGATCACCCGGGCATTGGTGCAGGTGCTGCACGACTGCGATCACCCGCTGACCATCATCACCAAGAATGCAATGGTGGAGCGGGATCTGGATCTGCTCGCGCCAATGGCGCAGCGCGGACTGGTTCAGGTGATGATCTCGATCAACGCGCTGGACAACCGGCTGGCCAGCACCCTGGAGCCGCGCGCCAGCGCGCCGCATCGGCGAATGCGGGCAATCGCCAACCTGCACGCCGCCGGGGTGCCCTGCGGGGTGCTGGTGTCGCCGGTGATCCCGGCGATCACCGACCGCCATATCGAACAGGTGCTGAGCGAGGCGGCGACCGCCGGCGCGCGGGTCGCGGGCTACACCGTGCTGCGCCTGCCGCACGAGCTGAAGACGCTGTTTCGCGAGTGGCTGGAACTGCACTATCCGGATCGTGCCGAACACGTGATGAGCCTGATCCGGCAGATGCGCGGCGGCCGCGACTACGACGCCCGCTTCGGCAAGCGGATGAAGGGGGAAGGGGTCTTCGCCGAGATGATTGCGCAGCGCTTTGCACTCGCCTGTAAACGTCACGGGCTCAGTCGATCTCGCGAGCTGATCCTGGACATCAGCCGGTTCCGCCCGCCTCGGCTGCCGTCTGCGCAAGGGGAGTTGTTCTAGCCAAGCAATTCATCCCGGTCATGAGCAGCTCCGCCAGGATCCGGCACTTTCGCGACCTCAGAGCCTACTTTTCCGAAGTTCGCTCTCTTGCCAGCAGTTCGCCAAGTTCCGCCACTTCTGAGTCAAAGGCCTCAACGTTTCCTGATTGGGGTATCACGCCGCCGCACCACATCGTGTCGAACTGCGCGCCGCGCGCGAAGGCATAGATCAGGTATCTCTGGTCGGTCTTGAACCAGTAACCGGTGCAGCCTGCCTGATTGTCGGCGGTGTGCAGAATCTCGATCTTGGCGCCCTTCAACGGCTCAACGTCGTCGAAGTACACCGCGATGTTCTCATCGCCAACCTCGTTGCGCGTGCCCAGGTGCTCCACCCGAATCACGGTTCCCAGAAACACCCGCGCGGAGTTCTCGAGCTTCTGCGCAGCTTCACCCATGTGGCAGCTGCAGGCCAGCGCAGGCTGGACCCCCAGGATCAAGGTCAGTGCCAGTGCGCTCAACAAAGATCGCCGGGTTCTAGTCGATCGATTCATCGCCCACTCTCAGCAAGCGCCCCTTGCGCCTGACCAGATTCTGGTAGTCCCACTGGATTCGAACCGCCTTGCTCAACCAGCGTTCCAGGCACATTGAGCTGCGGCTCGTCGAAGTCGGCGCCGCTCCAGAACATCA
>JAGRJL010000537.1 GCA_020442775.1 Lysobacterales bacterium
GCCTGGCTAGCCGCGACGGCGATCCGAAGATGGACGCCTTTGCTGATCTGGAACGCTGGCCGACGCTGGGCTTTGAGCCTGATGAGAAAAGCGATCAGGGCGTGCGCGTGCTCAAGGTGAGCCGAGGCTCGGTCGCCAGGCACGCTGGACTGCGCCCCGGCGACCGGGTGATCAGCGTCAATGGTCAACGGACCCCCACGCTGGCCGAACTGGAGACGGCCATGGGTCAGCCACAGTGGGGAGATCGTTACCAGGCAGAGATCGTCCGCGACCAGCGGCGATTACCGGTCAGCTTCGTATTTCCCGACCAGGTGCCTGCTGATCAGGCCACCCCGGCCTTCAGGCATCGTCGGCCATCGGGCCGGATCGAGGCGGAACGAGTGGGGAATCACTTCACCGTGCGCTGCGAGGGCGTGGGCAGCTACCGATTGCTGCTGTCAGCGGATCAGATCGACTTTTCTCAACCGGTGGTCGTCACCACCAACGGGATCGAATCCCGGCGCGGCATGGTTGAGCGCGACGCCGAAGTCCTGCTCAAGTGGGCCGCGCGCGACCAGGACCGGGAGATGCTGTTTGCTGCCGAGCTCCTGATTCAGCGCTGAGCAGTTGCCATTGCCCTGGCACTGCCGGTAGAACTCGTCAGGTATCGACTGCCGGACGTGAAAGGCGATGAAGTCGCTGCTGGACAATATTATCTGGCATTCGCTGACCGGCCATCAGCGCGAGCTGGCGCTGGGTGCCGGCGGTGCCAGACGCTATCTGCCCGGCTTTTCGCCTATCGCCGGATTCGCCGATCCCGAGCAACCTCAGCTAGACGATCTGGCGGCGGCGGTCCAGCCCGGTGAGCATCTTTACTGCGAACGCTGGGCCGGGCGACCGCCGTCTGGCTGGCGGGTGGAAGAGGAGCGTCTGATGCGCAAGCTGGTCTGGGAGGCGCCGCCACCGCCGGGAACCCCGGCGGCCGACGCCATGCCGCTCGGCCCAGAACACGCCGAGCAGGCGGTTGCCCTGGCCGAGCTGACCCGGCCCGGGCCATTCGGCCGCAGAACCATCGAGATGGGCGAGTACTACGGCTATTTTTCCGATGGTGAGCTGATCGCGATGGCCGGTGAGCGCATGCATGCCGGAAACCTGCGCGAGATCAGCGGTGTCTGCACCCATCCCGCCCATCTGGGCCGCGGTCACGCGAGAGCGCTGATGCTCAAGCTCGTGCAGCGGGAGCTGGGTCGCGGGCAAATCCCATTTCTGCACGTGATGAGCCACAACCTGCGGGCACTGACCCTGTATCGACGGATGGGTTTCGTTGACTATCGGGAAGTGGTGGTTCGGGTGATCGCCAGAACCTGAATCCCGCCAGCGGTTGCCAGCAATAGATATCCCCATCAGCACGATCAACCCGGTTCGCCAATCGCCGTGCGGAGCGTGCTCGGGCTCGCGTGCGGACCACCGATTCAGTCCATGGGTAAGGCAGGCTTAATCCCTTTGTGATCTTGTTTCACCAAGGGCCGGCTCCGCCGCGCACTATTGCTAAAGTTCACGGTGTTGCAGTTCCATGGCACAACAAATCACCGGCATTTGGCATGAATGCAGATGCAAATTCCGATCCTGAGCACCTGCGCCTGGCGACCTTGTATCGCTACAGGATTCTGGATACGCCAGCGGAAGGCTGCTTTGACGACCTGACCGAGCTGGCGGCTGATATCTGCAGGGTGCCCATCGCGCTGGTATCGCTGGTGGACGAGAGCCGTCAGTGGTTCAAGAGCGCGCATGGACTCAACGTCCGGCAGACGCCCAGAGATATCTCCTTCTGCGCCCACGCGATTCGCGCCGACAGTCTTTTCGAGGTGCCCGATGCAGCCGATGACCAGCGCTTCGCCAACAACCCATTGGTGACTCAGGAGCCCTTCATTCGCTTCTATGCGGGGGTGCCCCTGGTCGTGGGTAACGGCGAACGCCTGGGCACCTTGTGCGTGATCGATCGCAAACCGCGCCGCTTGAGTCCCATGGAGCGGCGCAGCCTGATCCGGCTGGCAGGTCAGGTGGTGTCCCAGCTGGAATTGCGGATTGCCAACGCGCAGTCACGCAACCGCCTCGCCTTCGAGCACACTCTGCTCAACAACACCAGTCTGGCCGTGATCGCGACCGACGCCGAGGGCAGGATTGACCGATTCAACAGCGCGGCGGAGCGATTGCTGGGCTACACCGAGGCCGAGGCCATGAACCAGCTGGCCGCCAAGTTGTTTGGCACGACCCAGCTGGAAAAGGACTTTGGGCCGATCGAGCTGGTGCTGCGACAGCAGAACGGCGACCCGGTGCATGTATCACTGATGTGCGGCCCGATTGAAGACCCCAGCGGGCAGATTCAGGGTCACATCTACACCGCCCACGACATCACCAAGGGCGTCGCTGCCACCCGTGAGCTGGCCAACTTCTTCCATCAGGCCAATACCCTGATGTGCGTTGGTGGGGCCGATGGCTATTTCACGCGGGTCAATCCCGCGTTCACCCGAACCCTGGGCTGGAGCGAGGCCGAGCTGCTGGAGCGCCCATTTTTCGACTTCATCGTTGAGGAGGATCAGGTAGGAACGGAGGCGGCGGTGCAGTCATTGACCGAAGGCTACGATCTCACCCAGTTCGAGAACCGCTATCGGTGCAAGGATGGTTCGATCAGAACGCTGTCCTGGCGAGCGACCACCGACCCCAGCGGCATGTTCTATTGCACTGCGCTGGACATCACCGAGGCGCAGGCGGCCAAGGAAGCCTTGCGCACCAGCAAGGCATTGCTGGAGGCCTCCCAGGCCATCGCCAGGGTCGGCGGATGGGAATACGACCGGCAAACCCGCGCGGTGATGTGGACGGCGGAGACCTATCGCATTCACGACACCAGCCCGGATAGCTACAAGCCGACGCCGGAGACGGTGATGGCCTTCTACCCGGAAGAATCGCAGCAGCGGCTGAGGTTCGCGCTGGAAACGGCGCGGGATCTGGGTGAGGCCTTCGACATAGAGCTGGATCTGGTCACCCGCTCGGATCGGCCGCTGAAGGTTCGGATCACCGCCACGCCAACCATGGTCGACGGCGTGGTGACCAAGTTGACCGGGTTGTTTCAGGACATCACCGAGCAGGTCCAGGTCGAGACCGAGCTGCGTCAGATCAATGCGCAGTTGCTGGCGCAGACCGAGGAACTGACCGCTGCCCGCACCCAGGCCGAGGCGGCCAGCAGAGCCAAGAGCGCATTCCTCGCCAACATGTCGCACGAGATCCGCACGCCGCTCAATGCAATCATCGGCACGGTCGGGCTGGTCGAGTCCACCGACGCCGAGGGCGAGCGCACTCGGCTGCTGCAAATTCTCGCCAAGTCCTCGCTGTCGCTGGTCGAAATCATCGACGACGTGCTCGATTTCTCCAAGATCGAGGCTGGACAGCTGGCCTTTGAACCGGAGCCCGCATCACTGACTGCGGTCATCAATTCGGCTGTTGAGACCTTCGCCAGCAGCGCCAGCAGCAAGGACCTCAAGCTGCTGGCGCAGCTCGATACTGATCTGCCAGCCCAGGTGATCTGCGACCCGCGGAGATTGCGTCAGGTGTTGTTCAATCTGGTCGGCAACGCGATCAAGTTCACCGAGAGGGGCGAGGTCCGCGTCAACGCCACGGTTGCCGAGCGCCGGGGATCGCAGGTGAAGATCGTGGTAGATGTGATTGACAGCGGCATCGGGATCGATTCGGAAGTACAGAGCAGGCTGTTCGAGCCTTTCGTACAGGCCGATGCCGAAACCACTCGAAAATATGGGGGCACCGGTCTGGGCCTGGCGATTTCCCGGCGGCTGGCCGAGCGCATGGGGGGCACGCTGATCATCGAGCGTACCTCTTCGTCGGGCACCACCATGCGGCTGACGCTCGATCTGGAGGTGCCGGAGGGCGCCCTTGCTGCCCCGGCGCCGCTGTTGCTGGGAGCTGATTCAGTGCCGACTGCTGCACTGCCCTCGGCCCGACTGCTGATCGCCGATGACAACCAGATCAACACCGAGATTCTCAGCTGCCAGCTGCGCGCGCTGGGTCACCGGGTGGAGACTGCGGCGGACGGGCTGGAGGCGCTGCAGAAATGGCGTGACGGCCATTTCGATCTGGTTTTTGCAGACTGTCATATGCCGGGAATGGACGGCTACGATCTTGCTCGAGGGATCCGCGCCACCGAGAATCAGCGTCGCGCCCAGCGCCGCGTACCGATCATCGCCTACACCGCCAACGCGCTGGTGGACGGGCGCCGCCGCTGCGAACTGGCGGGGATGAATGACGTACTGGTCAAGCCGGTCGAACTCGCCTCCCTGGCCGCGATGCTCTCACGCTGGCTGACGCCCGAGCCGCCCGAGGGCTGATCGCGAGCCGGCTCACCGAGGCCTCGGCTGCCACCCATGACCAATGGCCGATCATGACCTTACGCCCATGTCGGCCCGACATCGTGCTGCCTAAGATCGCCACAACTTGAGTCTTGGAATGGGAAAATGTTGAAGAAGATGGTCCTTGCCGGGATGGTGGCGGCAGCACTGGGATTGAGCAGCCACGCCGGTGCTGAGGAAGCCACCAGCTGGGTCGAACGTTCCAACGAAATCGCCTACGGGGTGCTGGAGTCGCAGGCGAAGTTCGCCCCCGAGTTTTCCAGTCAGACCGGCGTCAGCGGCTTTGATGAGGAGATCTTTGATTTGGGTGAGAACCTCACCCAGCGGCAGATCGCCTCTTCACAGGCCAACATCGAGCACCTGGAGAAGCTGCTCGCCAGCGAGAGCGATCCGCGCATTCGCCAGGATCTGCAGATCATGATCCAGTCGCAGAAGGACAACATCGAGGCGACCCAGGTCAATCATGACCGGGTGATGCCCTACGGCAATCTCAATGGTCTGATCTTTGCCGGCTTTCGCGGGCAGCTGGACAAGCAGGTGCCGATGGAGCGGCGCAAGGCCGCCCTGGTGCGGTTGAAGAAGTACACCGGCGAGACCAAGGGTTATCAGCCGCTGGTGGAGCTGGCCAAGCTCCGGCTCACCGAGCGGATGTCGGTGGAGAACCTGATTCCGCCGTTTCGTGGGGAAGTGGAGAAGGATCTGGCCGATGCGCCGAAGCTGATTGGCGGGCTGGAGCAGCTGTTCCAGGCCAGCGAGCTGGAGGGCTGGGAAGATTCGCTGGCCCTGCTCCAGGGTCAGCTCACCGACTACAACGTCTGGGTCAAGGACAACATCCTGCCGCGGACTCGCGCCAGTTCGATGCTCCCGCGGGAGCTTTACGAGCTGCAGCTGAAGAACTGGGGCGTGGACGCCAGTCCTGAGGAGCTGATGGCGCTGGGTCAGGTCGCTTTCATGGACATCCGCAACGAAATGATGGCACTGGCGCCATTGGTGGCGAAGGAGAAGGGCTTTGACACTCGCGACTACCGCGAGGTACTCAAGCTGCTGAAGAAGGAGCAGGTGCACGGCGAGGCGCTGATGGCGAGCTATCGCGAAGTGATGGCGCAGATTGATCAGATCATCGAAACCGAAGGACTGGCTACGCTGCCCGCAGAGCCCGCCCGGGTCCGGATGGCCAGCGAGGCCGAAACCGCACAGCAGCCGGCGGCTCACCTGGATATTCCGCGACTGGTGGGCAACACCGGCGAGTTCCCGGAATTCATCGTTCCCGCGATCGCGCAGAACGAGGACGGCAGCTGGCCGGAAAGCGACTATGCCTACCGCGCGATGATGTGGACCCTGTCGGCCCATGAGGCGCGTCCCGGCCATGAGATGCAGTTCACCACCATGATTCGCGGTGGCGTATCCACCGCCCGTGCCCTGTTTGCCTTCAATTCGGCCAACGTCGAGGGCTGGGCGCTTTATGCCGAAGCGATCACCAAGCCGCATATGCCGCTGGAGGGTCAGCTGAGCTCGCTGCAGTACCGGCTGCTGCGGGCCGCGCGCATCTGGCTGGATCCGGCGATCAATCTGGGCCTGGTCACGCCCGAGGAAGCCAAGCGGGTACTGATGGAGGAAGTGGTTGAGGACGATTCCAATGCGCAGACCGAAATCGATCGCTACACCTTCCGCTCGCCGGGTCAGGCGACCGCTTATTACTACGGCTACACCAAGCTGCAAGCCTTGCGCGCGCAGACCGAGCTGAGTCTGAAGGATCGCTTCGATGCGCAGGAGTTCCATGATTTCATTCTGGCCCAGGGGCTGTTGCCGCCTGCGGTACTGCGGCAGACGGTGGAAGCCGAGTTCGTCGCACCGCGGCTGCAAACCGCAGTGACCCAAAACTGATCACTTCGCGGGTCGCGCATGCGGCTCGCATCCGGTGATTGCCGGCACCGACCGCAGATCCCGAGCGGGCAGGGGAGTTGAGGGGCTTCCGTGACCCGTTGCGCGTCGGTTGCCGGCACTTTTTGCAGACCCAGTGGCTCACCGCTGGGTTTTTCGCTTGCCATGACTTCCGTCAGAGCTGGGTGCCGACAACGCTATCGTCGCAACGGGCAATGTCCGGCTGCGTGCCGTTATCCTTTGAACTTCGGTGGGATCGGCGGGGTGAGGATTGACCAAGAAGGCGCGGCGTCAGGCGCAGCTGGTGGAGCAGATTGCCGAGCACCTGCTGGCCCACGGCCTGGCGGACTGCGGATTGCGGCGCCTGGCCGAGGTGGCGGGAACCTCCGATCGCATGTTGCTCTACTACTTTCAGAGCAAGGACGCGTTGCTGGCGGCCGTCCTGAAGCAAATTTCCTCAAGCCTGGCGGCGTCACTGGTGCAGGCCTTCGGTAGCCGGCCGCAGCCGCCTTCGGAGGTGCTGCTGCACCTGTGGACCATGCTCAAGAGCGAATCGATGGCGCCGCATCTGCGCCTGTGGCTGGAGCTTTCCGCGCGCGCTGGACGCGGTGACCCGCTGTGCGTGGCGGTGGTGAGCGCAATCGGCGCGGAGTGGATCAACTGGACCGCTGGTCTGATTGAAGTGGACGATTCGCGGCGTCGAGCAACCGCCATGCTGATGATGAGCGTGATGGACGGTCAGGCGATGATCTTCCCGCAGGATCTGGCCCAGGGCGACTGCACGATTGCTCTGCTCGCCGAACTGCTGGCACTCAGGGCGCCAACCTGATGCTCGGCTGGCTGGCATGGGCGACCAGCCTGCCCGGTTGCGCGCTGACCTATCTGGTCCTGTTTGCCAACGGGATGAGCGCAACGCCGGTGCGAATCGGCGCAGGCGGGGTGTTTGGACTCGCGTTGCTGCCTAGCGCTGGTCTGCTGTTGAGTGGCGCCGGCGCTTGGGCAGGCTACCGCGATGATGCCTTGTTGGCCGCGCTGGCAATCCACGGGATGCCGCTGCTGGCGGCTTGCGCCGCCTGGTACGCGTTGAGCTTCGAGTGCATGCGCTTGCGACGGGGCGATCGCCTGCCGCCCCCGGAGCGCATCGGGTTTCAACCCGACGGCACTGCACCCCGACTGCGATTCGAACTCCACCAGGCAGCGACAGAGCCGGTAGACGGCTGGCCGCGGATGACCCATCCGCGGATGGAAGACTGGGTCAGCGTCCAGCCTGAGGTACTTGCCAGGAACGCCGATCTGGTCTCCAGCTGGGCGGTTGGGCCGCAGGAGGGCGGTTGCTATCAGGTCGGGCTGCGGTTCACCGCGGAGGCGGTAGAGCGCATGAACCGTCGTGGTTTGCGCAGGCGGCTGGCGGTGCTGATCGACGATGAACTGCTGCTGGCGCCACATCTGTTCGGCGAAATCGCCGAACAGATGCATCTCAACGGAGTATTCGACCGCGGCGAGGCAGTCCGCCTTGCCGGAGGGCTGATCCAGGGCCAGTCCCCGCAGGCAGCTCCGAGCCGGTAAGCAGCGCGCCGCGGTCAGAGAAGCTTCGTGATCATTGCTTCCAGCCGCTGATCACTCTCCTCGCCGAAATAGCCGGCGTAGATCTCGGCAATTCGTCCTTCGCGGTCGATGACCACCGCCATCGGCAGATTGGGCTTGTAGTGATCGCCGATGCGCTGGTCCGCCGGGCTGGCAAACTGATAACCCAAATCGACATGGCTGAGATATTCCCGGGCCTGCGCCAGCCCGCCAGCCGGATCGTCGCTCAGCTCGCCATAGTTGACCCCGATGATGGTCAGGCCCCGATCTGCATAGCGCTGATGCAGCTGTTCCAGGCCGGGCATGGCCTGCTTGCAGGGCCCGCACCAGGTTGCCCAGAAGTCCAGGATCACGACCTGGCCCTTGAGATCCTGGTTCTCGATCCGAGCACCGTCGAAGGCGGTGAGCGCAAAGTCGGGCGCGGGTTCGGCAATCGTCGGCAAGTTTCCGCTGTATGGGACTTCGGCGTAGCCTTCCGGAGTGGGCATCGCGAAGGCCTGCGCTGAGATGGGCTGATCGACCGCCATCCGGGTGATCCGCATCTCGATGGTGGCATCACCCCAGGCCTCCGGCTTGCGCGCCTCGCCACCGTAGAAAAAGCCATCGTCGACCCCGAAGTAAAGGATCAGATTGGCCATCTTGGGGTTGGCGCCCACCACGATGCAGTCCACCCCGTCGATCTGGATGTTGCCCTCATCGCGAAGGGCCTCCGGTGCCAGAGTAGCCAGTTCGGGAACCAACGCCAGCGGCAGCAGATACTGGAAGTTCACCAGATCCACCGCATTGCGCCACTTGGGTGCATTGAGTACCTGGCGGTTCACGCTATCCACGCTGCGCACCAGCTCCGCATCGCCCGCCACTTCGATAGTCCGTGGCTGGCCATCGCCACGACTGAGCGCAGAGATCCGCAGCTGTCGGTAGAGCGCCTTGCCGTCCGCCGCGGGGATCACCCGAACCTCACCCTCGGTGGGCGGAAAGGGCCCGGCAAGCATGCCGGTACCGGCGTGCGTGAAGTGATAGCTCAGCCCCGGGCTGTGGCTGATCTGTTGCTGGTAGCGGGCGACCGCCTCAGCGGCGCGATTGGGGGCCGCGTGCGCGACCAGGCTCAGGCTGGCGGCGCCGAGCAAGGCCATCCGCAGCAGGTTGGGCATCGACATCTTCATGCTGGTGATCCTGTTGGTTGACAGGTTTCCAGCCTAGGCCGGTGGCGCTGGGCGCGGGTCCAACTCCCGGCGGCTGGACCAGAATTTGGTCCGAATTCAGGATTTCGGACCTTTTCGCCGTCGATACCCGGACGGCGTCATTCCGGTGCGCTGCTTGAACAGGCTGTTGAAGGTGGACTTGGCGGAGTAGCCGACCGCGTACATGATCTGGCTGATGCGCTGCTGGGCCTGCGCAGGATCGCACAGCAGGCGGGCGGCCAGATCGATGCGGAAGCCATTGATGTAGTCGTAGAAGTTCTGCCCGCTGTTCTGGTTGATGATCTGCGACAGGTGCTTGCTGCTGATCCCCAGTCCATCGGCCAGTTGCTGAGCGGTCAGGTTTTCATCCAGGAAAGGGTGATGTTCGTCCATGTGCGCCTGCAGCCGGGCGAACTGATGCGCGCTGTCGGCCTCGCTGAGGCTGGAGCCCAGATAGCGGCGCTGATCATCCTCCGCCGACGCTGCCTCCCCGCCGTGCTCGGGGCCTGCCTGGCGCTCGTCCAGCCAGACTGCCAGCGATGGGTGGGACATCCCCTTGAGCACCAGCGCGTTGATGAAATAGAGCACGCTCAGAAAGATCAGCAGGGTCAACGCCGACTGCAGCTGGGCAAAGCCGGCCAGCTGAATCGCGAAATGCAGCGCGCTGATCAGCGCGATAAACAGCATCCGGTTGAGCAAGGTGCTCAGCCAGTCAAGATTGACCCGGTCGATCGCCGAGTACTGCGCGGTGAGATCAGTCTTGAACTGGGCCAGCTCGCGCCGTGCCAGCCAAACGTAGCCCAGCAGATGGGCCAGCAGCGCCAGCGAAATCAGGGTCAGGCCCGGCGGCCAGTAGCGCGAGCTCAGCCAGACCAGCGGCAGAACAATTGCTGGTGCTGCCAATTGTGGCTGGGCGACGCGCAGCTCAAAGCGCGGCTGCACCAGCGAGCGTACGAACAGCAGCAGCAGCGGGCCGTAGCAGAAGCCGAACACCGGGTTGAAGTTGGGACTGGCCGGCAGCGGCCCGAATTCCACCAGCAGGACGTTGCAGAAATGCAGGCTGAGCACTGCGGTGAAGGTGCCCAACAGGCGCGAGGGCAGCGGATTGGGCTGCTGTCGGGTGAGCAGGAAAAGCGAGTAGATGCTGCCCTGGAAGATGGTCAGCAGCAGGATCAGCGAGCCCGCGTTGAACTGGATCTGCTCAATCATGGGCACAGTCTACGCATCGCCGGCGCTCGGCCACCGCTCAGGAGAGAACGCTGGCCAGCCATCCTGTCAGGTAGCACGCGCTGGCGAGTGCGATCCCGTTGCGCGGA
The DNA here is from genome assembly GCA_020442775.1 of Lysobacterales bacterium. GTDB lineage: Bacteria > Pseudomonadota > Gammaproteobacteria > Xanthomonadales > SZUA-5 > SZUA-5. The sequence goes on from JAGRJL010000537.1 coordinate 10,360, forward strand.
ACCGAGAACCAGTAGCGAAAGCCGAGTACCAGGTAGGCTGCCAGGAACACCAGTCCCAGGGCCATCAGGAAAGCGGAAGTGAACAGCAGCTGTGCCTGATAGAGGGCCAGATAGGCGTAGATCAACCCGAACAGCATCGCGCCCAGACTGTGGCTGGCGTTGAATCCCACCCAGGCGCGCCACAGGGTCGTTTGGGTGGTGATGCCCGGATGCGATTGCGCCATTGCCGTCTCCACGGCGGCGTCTCGCGGTCGAAGTTTGCTGCCGACGAAGGTGTAGTAAAGGTGCGCCAATCCCAGCAACAGGATGATCAGCGCGCTGGTGACGATCAATGATTGGGCAAGCATGCGCACAAACCTGACAGGGCAGAGGCGCTACTTTCGCCGGTTTTGAGGAAAAAGGGCACATCCGGCCGCCGCAACAGCCGTTTTATCCTTCGAAAGGTCGATTTATGCCGCGCGGGGCAGAAATTGCGATTTCGTGCGCGGAATCCCGCCAATAGGCCGGACGACGGCCTGGGTGCGGCAATCCTTGCTATAGATGAGGCCGAGCTTACCGCGATGGTGGCTGAAGACGGACAGCAAAGGACCGGCGATTATGGCGTTTTTCTGCAATCGACAGCTGCCGGCAATCATGATCGGCGTGCTGCTGGCAGCGACCAGCGCAGCAGAGATCGTCAAGACCGGAACCAGTCCGGCAGCGTTCGATGCGCCGATCCAGTCGTTCA
>JAGRJL010000538.1:0-156 GCA_020442775.1 Lysobacterales bacterium
CGTGCATGACGGGCTCGGCCTCAAAAGACTCATCGGGGCCGGCATTGGGGTTGCCATCATCACCGCTCGGCAGAGTGAGGTCGTGGCGATTCGGATGGCCGAGCTGGGGATCAGCCACGTTTATCAGGGCGAAAGTGACAAGCTCGCTTGCCTGCA
>JAGRJL010000538.1:276-2116 GCA_020442775.1 Lysobacterales bacterium
ATTGGGTCACGCGGCGCAATGGCGGGCAGGGCGCGGCCAGAGAAATCTGCGAGTTTTTGCTGTCCTCACGCACCGATAGGGAGAAGGCTCAGTGAGGCCGCCAAGTCGCTTCGGCTATGGGGCCGTCCTGCTGGCAGTCGGGCTGCTGCTGGGCACTTTCCTGCTGCGGCAGTATTGGCTGCCGGATGAGCAGCCCAAGAGCGGCCCCAAGGTGGCGAACATGGATTTCGAGGCGCGAGATTTGAGCGTGGTGCGCTATGACCCCGACGGGGCACCCGGCTTTGACCTGTGGGCACCTCGCGCCGAGCGTCAGCGGGCGGAGGATGCGCTGACCCTGATCGACGCCAACTTTGTCCTGGCCGATGCGCAAGGGAAGGGCAGCTGGCAGGGACAGGCGCCGACCGCGTTGGTCAGCAATGACGGCAGCGCGATTCAGATGCGCGGTGGGGTGATGCTGGAGCGCCCGCAAAGCAAGACCCAGCTGCACACCGAAGCGATGGCGATTGATCCACAGGCTCGCCGTGCATGGGGCGAGCACCCGGTGAAGGTGGAACGAGTCGGCTCGGTGGTGGAAGGCGGGCAATTCAGCGTTGATTTGAACGGCGACCTAGTAAGCTTGGACTGCAAGGTGCGTGGACGCTTTGCCAATCGACCATGAATCAGGAGGGAAGCGTGGAACCAAAAACGTCGTACCGCTGGCGGCGGTCTCGCGCAGCAGCGCCGATGATCCTCCTGGGATTGACCCTGTGTATCAGTCATCCGGCCTGGGCTCTGAAGAGTGATCGCCAACAGCCACTTGATGTGGCGGCCGATCGCTCGGAAAGCAATCTGGATGGTTCCACCACGGTATTGATTGGCAGCGTTGAGATCGTTCAGGGGAGCCTCAAAGCCAGCGCCGCCAGAGCGGAGGTGACCCAGGCCGAAGGCGCCGTTTCGCGCGTGGTTCTGACCGGCAGCCCAGCGCGGCTCAGTCAGCGCCTGGACGGCGGTCAGGGGCAGATGAACGGCCATGCTCAGCGGATTGACTATGAGCTGAAGGCTGATCGCATCACCTTGACCGGTGCAGTACGTCTGGAACGTCCGCAAGGCGTGATGGAATCGGAAAAAGTGGTCTACAAGGTCGACAGCGGGCAGCTGGACGCCGGCGGCGACGGCAGCCGGGTGAAATTCAGAATCGAGCCCAAGGCCGATCCGGCGAAGCCGGCCGAGCCTGCTGCTGAAGGCACTCAATGACCAAGCAGGCGGCGCCCGCTGCCGGGCTTCGGGGAGTCAAGCTGGCCAAACGCTATGGTCGGCGTGAAGTGGTCCACGAATTCAGTTTCGAGCTGGCCCCCGGTCAGATTGTCGGGCTGCTGGGGCCCAACGGGGCCGGCAAGACCACTTGTTTCTACATGGTGGTCGGCCTGGTTGAGGCCGATCGCGGCACCATCGAACTCGATGGGCGTGACCTCAGCGGCCTGCCGATGGCTTCGCGCTCGCGCGCCGGGCTGGGCTATTTGCCGCAAGAGCCGTCGATCTTTCGCCGGCTGAGCGTGGAAAACAACTTGCTGGCGGTGCTGGAGCTGCGCCCGGATCTGCCGCGCAAGGATCGGCAGCTGGAAGCGGAAAAGCTCATGAGCGAGCTGCAAATCACCCATTTGCGCGACCAACTGGGAGTCAGTCTGTCCGGTGGTGAGCGCAGGCGGGTGGAGATTGCCCGAGCGCTGGCCGGCAACCCCCGCTACATGTTGCTGGACGAACCCTTTGCCGGAGTGGACCCGATCACGGTCGGCGAGATCCAGCGCTTGATCCGGCTGCTCAAGGCGCGCGGACTGGGCGTGCTCATCACCGATCACAACGT
>JAGRJL010000539.1 GCA_020442775.1 Lysobacterales bacterium
GAGTCGTTCGCCTGCCGTTAGTCTCATTTCCAGAACTCCAAGCGCGACGTCGCATTCTCTCCGACGCCATCATAACGTCACTGAGGAGCCGCGCCGGAGCGTCGTAGGCTGCTCCGGCGCGTTTGCTCAATCCGAGGCTTCGCAGGCAATCAGGGAGAAGTTATCGATGAAGAAGCCGGGAGTCCCCTCGCCGATGACATCCGCATCGGTGACGACACGATAACGGAGCTGCACCGATTCGCCGATCCAAGGGGCTAGATCGACCGCCGCGGCGACGGAACTGCCGTTCACCGCAACACACCAACCGGGAACGCCCAGCCGGGTAATGATTCCCGTGTACGGGTCGCTGATCAGCTGTTCGTCGCCGGGCTGAGTCCAGCTAACGCCACCGTCAGTGCTGACCTCGAGCATGCCGCCGTCAAAGCATCCGGGTGGGTCTGGTTCGAAGCTATGGTATGCGTCATAGCGGACGTATGCGGCCACGATATTGGCTGATGGGATACTGACCATCGGCGAGAGCAAGCGTTGATCGGAAGTATTCGAGCTGGTGGGCGGGAAAAATATCGGTGGGTTGGTGGCGCGCCAAACGGTGGTTGACATGCCGATGCCGGGCGGCGCAGCGATCTGCTCCCACACGTGCCAATGCTGAACTGTTTGGGTAACCCATCCATTCGCTCCGGATTCAAACTCGTCTTCAAGCAAGGTGATCGTTGTCGTGCCCGCCGGACAGCTCCCCGGTTGGCTGGTTGTGAAGCTGCGAACTTCCGAGCTCAAGGACTCGCCGCAGTAGTTGAAAGCGGTAACCCGCCAGTAGTACGTCGTCGTCCCGGAGAACAGGATTGGTGCGGTGGACGTGAGTGCCGTACGCTGACTGTAGAAAATCTGATTGAATCCCATGTCCGTCGCCACTTCGACCAGATACTCGGTCGCCCGTTCCGCAGCGGACCAGCGCAACGCCGTCTGCACGCCAACGTCGGTCATGCCCCCACTCGGCTCAACTAGCTCAACCTGCGGCGGGAGGGCGGTTGAAACGCCCAGCTCGTAGGGTTTGCTGTGGCTGAGTGCGCCACTGACGCCGACCACGTCGAACCCGTACTCGCCATCGTCCAGCAGACTCGCCCCCACTGCCGTAAAGACGGTTCCAAGCGGCGCGGCGACGGTATCGCTGTCGAATGCGATGCTCACTGATGGCGGGGTATTGGCGTCACTGAAGCTCACCATGCCGCTGAACCCCGAGAGCGTGGCTGCGCGCACGCTGAAACTTGGATCCGGGTCGCCGGTGCACAGCTCTGAGCGGGTCGGCTCCAGCGTGACCAAAGCAAAGTCAGGCGAGCCACATTCAGGGAATCGGAAGGAGCACACACGGGTGCTCCAGTTGGTGGTCGAGGTTGTCGCGTAGTATTCGTTCGTGGCCCAGAAGGTACAGCTGTCGACCGGGTCGACGCTCATGGAGGAATAGTCTCCCCAGCGAGAGCTGCCTGTTTGAGAGCCAGTTGCGGCCGGCGTGCAGGACACCTCGTCGCGCAACTGACCCGGCGGATCATTGAACATGCGCGCTGCCAGCATCATCTCGGGGTGATCATCGGCACTAGAGCGTGTATATCCGACCCCGATGTTGCCATTTTGATCTATAGAGATGGCGCCCATGAACCGATTTGCGGTTGTCGGCGCGTAAACCCCATCCTCCACTAGCCGCTTCTCGGTGGTGACCGTCGGCAAGGCGGGCGAGCGATCCTCGGCACCATCAACCAACAGGATCTCGTCCTGGTTTGGGAGTTCCAGATGTGCCCAGCGAATTCCGGCCACGCCATCACCCGCATTGACCGCGTGATTGATCACCATGGATGTCTCGGTGGGACCACCGTAGGCGAAGGTGCGGGTGCTGGCCCGGTACATCACGTTTCCTTCGAAATCGTCCAGATTGCGCGTGCTGCCCAATTGTTCGACCGGGGAGACGCCGACTCCGAACGGAGACGAGGCGGCGATTCGCTGCTCAGCGCTCACCGTGGACATTGTTGGTCGGTCCCAGTTGACGCAAAAATCCCAGAACCGGTAATCGCTGGTTTCCGCATTCAGATGGACGAAGGGTGCGCAGGTTCCCTGGGCCGGTAGTTCGAACCCCTCCTGATGGGGCGGCTGCGCGCCATATGCATCGACATATCCGCCAAACCTAATAAAGCCCGCAGGTTCACCCACCAACATCCTGTCGCGATCTACGCTGACGAAAGCCGCTCCCTGAAAAACGCCGCCCGCGAATTCGTGCACGACCATGTAGTAGCCATTGCGAGCACCGTTTTTGTCTCGCCAGATTCCGATCTTTGGATAATCATTCACATTGGGAAAGGTGAATGCATATCGGTGATAGGGCCCTAGCGGGTCACTGGTCGCGGATATGGCAAAACATTGGGTCGGAGTGGGAGCGGCGGAACCCAGAAACTGGCTAAATAGCCAACGCTGCGCAGCCTTGTCCCACAGTACTATAGGATCACTGCCGTTGATGGATTCGCAGAGCCCTCCAAAGCCACTGAAGAAAGCGTTTCCTGGAATAACGTCGTCGGCGTCTCCAGGGATATCGATCTTCAATCCGGTGTTTTTGTCAAATATTGCCCAACCTCGATTGACATACTGAACGTAATGGAGATCGCTGACGTCGCCATTGGTGTCCGGTGGATTGACATTAAAGACGTTGCTGATGCCGTTGAAGCTCATGTTCGGCGATGGAGTGGCAGTGCCAGTCATGCCTCGTTGGACCGAATTCGGACTGGGCTCTATTCGCGATCTGCTGGCGCCGGGCAACTTGATGAAGGTGTTTTCGATTTCCTCTCCCTGTTCATCTCGCTTCGAAACTCCGGTGTCCGGTTCCTTCCGGTGAGCCAGCAAACCCGTCAAGGGGCCGGACGTGTCGTGATGAATGGATGAACCAATCTCAACAGTGTGCGGCGGTCGGGAATATTCTTTGTCAGCTGATTCTGATACAGATGGCGACAATAGAATCAGCGCAAGCGGGAAGAGTGTTCTTCGCATCGGAACGGTCCTGTTAAATAGCGTGTACAAAAGTGCAGCTGAATTCGAGAATCTACTTGTGCGATTAACGAGAATTAATCGAAGTCAATACTGAGCGGGGCGAGCCTAGTGCGCCTCTGTCAATCACGCAAGTAGCCTGACGCGGCGACTCGATCCAGTCGTCCAGTGTTTCCTAGAGGAGATGCGGGCTGTCTGTGGCGCGCGATTGCGCCACATGCTCGAACCGATTTTCTGATCAGTTCTGGTCAAACGCTGGCAACGCCGGTTGGGACCGCCGTCCCAACCGGTCAGGATGTGCCATCCGGGGTGGGAGGGTTCCGGCTGAAAGTGCGAGCCGTCAGTTTCAGCTCGTGAGCGGGTTTACTCAGCAACCACGCTGCGATCCCGCCCAGCCTGTTTGGCCTGGTAGAGCGCGCTGTCGGCGCGCTTGATGGTGTCGTACAGATCGCTGTCGCTCCCAAGCAGCGCAGCGACGCCGAAGCTGGCGGTCAGGGTCAGCGCTTGTCCGTCGACCTGGAGTTCCAGCTGCCTCAGGCCTTGGCGCAGACCTTCCGCGGTTTCGCCCGCCTGAGCAGCTTCGATACCGTCCAGCACCAGCACGAATTCCTCACCGCCGATGCGCGCGAGCAGGTCCTGCTGACGTTTCTGGGTGCCCAGATGGGTGGCGAAGGCGGTCAGCACCTGGTCGCCGGCGGCGTGACCGTATTGATCGTTGATGCGCTTGAAGTGATCGATGTCGACCAGGACCACGCTCAGCGGCTGGCTGAGTCTGCGCGCCTTGCCCAGGGCGTAGGCTGCAGCTTCGGCGAAGCCGCGCCGGTTCAGCAACTGGGTCAGTTGATCGGTACGGGCCAGCTGCTTCATCTGCTCTGACAGGTCGGATGCGAGAATGAAAACCGCGAACAGCCCGGTGCCGGCGTAGGCTGCCGGCAGCGCCGAGAAATTGATTGCGAGATAAACGCCGCGCCAGTAGTCCTCAGATTCGGCGCCCTGCATCAGGGCAGCCGAACCGGCGAGTATCTGTGACAGCGAGAACAGGATCATGACCGTTGCCGCGCCCCATTCGGCGGGTAGAACCGGCTCCCGCTTGCGCAGCAGGATCAGGGCTGCCCAGCCCAGTGCGATGGGCGCGTAGAAGGGGACCACTGCTTGGCGCAGTCCATGGTGTGGATAAAGGAACAGGAAGCAAAAGATCAAACCCCAGGCAACGCCGGCGATGGCGACCAGCAGGCCGGTACGGGTGGGTAATCCGGCACGCTGTCTATAGCCGGCCAGCCCCAGGGTCATCACCACCAGTCCGAGCAAATCGGCCAGCAGCCAGAAGTAGCGCCGATCATCAAACAGGTCCCGGCTGAAGATGTTCATCAGCCACTGAATGGTTCCGGCACCGAACAGCGTCGCCCAGGTCAGTGCGTACTGCTGCCGCCCAAAGCTTCTCCAGGCGATCACGAAGATGATGCAGAGCATCGCGCAGATCAGCACCAGCGCGATCAGGATGAAAATAATCGGATTCATCTGGCGCTCCTGATGGCCTGGCGCTCAGCGAGCGACTCCAGTGCGGTGCGAGTAGCAGAGTGAATGAGAATTTGACCACAAGCGAAGGCGGACAAATGCAAATCAAGGTATCTAGAAAGGCATGTTGTGGCATCCAGGACTGGTCACGCTAGGAAGGAGAAAATTCCGAACCGCGCGCCAGCGGGCATGGCCTTTAGTGTCGGAATTTCCTCGGCAGCACGGACTCGTGCACAGCGGAGGTCGCGCCTATGGCTCGGCGTCTTCCGTGCGTTCCGGTGGTTTGACTAGGACCGGCGCGATGAGTGCATGCGGACTTCTCGAACGCCAACCCACAGGCGATTTGCCTCGGCTTACTGTCGATGTAAGAATGGGTACGCGCGGAAGAATGGAGGTTGCCAACTATGCGATTGCGGAAGTTTCAGTTTGTTGCCGTATTGTCGTTGTTCTGGGCTTTTTCAAATGAGTCTCCTGGGCAGGGTCTCAGTATTGGGCCGACAACGAATGCCGAGTGCAGTCGGATTTGCAGAGAGTTGGTTTTTGACTGTGGCAAGACTATTCATAATCCGGTCACCCGAATGTGTACGATCGTTCAGGACACGCCGCCCTTCGCGTCGGGTAAGTCCGTTTGGACGACCAATGCGGAGTGCAATATGCTTCGTGCAAATCTATACACCAACTGGGTCTTTCAGGCAGTCAAGAACGACCGCGGCTGGTGCACTGAACGCGAAGGTTATGCCGAGCCGAACCCGAACCCGGGCAGTTATCCCGGGAACCAGGGAAGCTGTGGACGCGCGCCAGATCTAACCCGAGTTTTTCCTTCGGACTATGGAGATATCGCATTGTCACGATCAGGGGAAGAATTTAGGGGGTTCTACGGCGATCTGGACAAGAGAAACAAATCACTGGATGGACGCTTGCATTGCGAAAACGGGAGTTGGGTTTTTGAGGGTGTGTGGAAACATCTCGGCACGACCAAGACGGGTTCCTTCAAGTTCAACTTTTCTAACAGCGCCACCAATGCATTTACAGGCAGTTGGGCCTACGCGAGTTCACCCACGAGCTCTTCGCCGTGGAACGGTAAAGGCTTCTGAACTGGCGAAGAAAGTATGAAGATATTCCCACGGGTTGCACCGAAACGAATTTCGGTGCAACTGCCTGCACAAATCAAACCTCCAAAGAGGGCGGCTTTCGATACGCAGATTCGCAATTGTCGCGAATGGCGAATCGATTAATCAGTTTGCCCCGATCTCCGACAGACGCGCTGGATTAAGTCGAAAGGGGCCATCGATCACTGTCGCCTGTAGGTGATTTCCATCATCTGCATCTCTTTGCCATCCGGGCCAGGGCCGTACATGCGGAAGATCTCGGTGGCGTCGTCCATCCACTCCGACTCGGTGCGCGCGCTGACCGGGGCCTTGGTGAGCGGATCGTTCCAGCTGCCGCTGAATGCGCACTTGCCCTTGTCGTCACAGCTGCCGTCACTGACCATGATCCCGGTGGACATGCTGTCGTTCCAGGTCGACCAGTAGCGTCCGCTGACGTTGTCATAGCCGGTCATGCCATAGCCGGTGAAGCTCTGGCCCATCATGCTCGCCTGAACCTCCTCCACCATCACCCTGCCATCCAGATTCATCCGCCGGGTCGCCTTGCCAGACTCCATGGTGGTGGTTCCATCGGGCGCAAAGTTCTTGATCTCAAGCGCGTAAGCCCCGGCTTTCGATGCCATTGCCGCATGCTGCGGTCCGGGGGTGGCCGCCTTCATGTAGGCCTCCATCATCGCCTTCTCCTCCGCCGACATTTCGGCGTGGTCATGGGCGCTGACGGCCATCGACATCAGGATCAACAAGGCGGTGGCAACTCGGAGCTTGGTCATGTCGGTTCCTTTCTTCACCTGAGTGAATCACCAGTCTACGACGCTGATGTGCGTTCACCGAGCGCTTTCGGTTTCTCCCGATGTCACCGTTGCGTCAGGGGGCGATTCCTCCGGCCTGGTCCTGTTCGCTTCAGGCGTGTGTGCTGTGGGGGCGAACAGGTGAAGCAAGGCGTGCCGCGTCGCCTTGACGATCTCGCTCAGCGCCAACGAAGATACCGGCGCTCACTTGAGAATCCTCGAACGGACCAGCGCTCGGATCGGCGAAAGCCAAGGAGCTTCGATCAGACAATGAAGGCAGACACCAGCAACCGACTATGGGGTCTGGGCATCCTGCTGCTGGGGCTGGTTGGTCTGTACAAGAGCGCTGCGCTGATCGTGCTCGCTGCAGGTCAGTCCAGCTGGGTGGCCACCAGCGCCCAGGTAGCAAAGTCGCAGATCAGCCGGCGCAGCAAGGGTTCGGGCTTCGGGGTCACGGTGAATGCGCGCTTTGCCTACCGCTATGCGGTGGCGGGTGAGGCGTACTACGGTGATCGCTATTCCTACTGGTCGATGGATGGGGATCAGATCGACGGCGCCGAACGCTTTCGCGAGGGCGATCGCATCGTCGCTTACCATCATCCGGATTGGCATCAATACGCGGTGATAGAGCGACGCCAGCCTTCGGTGTTTGTCTGGCTGTTCATGCTCGGATCGCTGGCGCTTGCCGCTGGTGGGGGCAGGTTGGCCTGGTCGGCAGCGGCTGCTGGAAAGACCTGATGCTGCTGGCCTTGCCGGTTCTGATGGCGAAGCTTTGCATTCCCATGCTGATGGTCGGACTGGCCACCAGTCTGAATGCAGCGACGCGCTACTGGGTGTTCAGGCGGGTGTTTCGCCCCGGTCTGCTGTTCGCGCCGCTCATTGCGCTAGTGGCGATCGCGGGATCGGCGTTGCTGGCGTCGGCCGATCTGGCTGAGTGGGCGCGGGTGGTCGCAGGGCTGCCGCTGCTCTTCTGGGGGCTGGCCACGGCCTGGCTGCAGCACAGGACGCGATTCCTTGTTGCCCGAGAGCATCAATATCGCGGTCGCGGGTTTCTTTTGCAGCGCAGCGACAGCAGCCAAGAGGAGTGATTTTCCGTTCAGCGAAAAGAGCGGACTGGTCCGTTGCCAACGGAATTTCTGGCCGAGGGAGGGAATGGCTTCAGATTGGTCTGCGTCGGTTCTTCAGAACGCGAAACCCAGCGGAACCTGAACGGCCGGATTCTGAGCGCGCCCATGCTGTCGGTTCTCCTGTTAACGTCAGGGGAAGCCAGTATTCGGAGTGCGGAAGATGCGAGCGTCCTGGGCTTGGTTGGCAATCCTGATCTGTGGCTCGGCCCATGCCGAGCGGCTGGCGCAGTGTGATGACCTGGTCGGCACCTGGGTCAATCAGCGGTTCGAGTACTCGCTGGGCGCCCATCGAACGGCCATCTCGCATTACGCAAAGGACGGGAGCCACTCGGCTCGATTCACTTATGAGAAGCAAGCGTCCCATTTCGATCAACTTGAGACCGGGCGCTGGCGCTGTGCCGGTGATCAATTGACCATCTTCGTCGATTTCATTGACGACGCCCCGGTGAGCATCTCCCACACCTACCGCATCGAGCAGTTGAGTGCAGATTCGTTGATCATCAGCACCAGCGTCGAGGACTGCTCCAGCATTAACGGTGATTGCGACAATCTGGTGTTTCAGGCCTTTCGAGTGCCGGATCAGGTGACCGATGATCCGCAGGTCGTGGATATTCGCCAGCCAGCGAGATAACCAGCGTCCGGCGTCAAGGGCGTCGATACTGACAGTGGTGCCGAGGGGCAGGCATCGCGGTTGCTGGCAGGTTCGTTTCCAAGGGCAGCCGCTGCGCCGGGCTTTCCCTGGCAGCACATCTCCCAATCCGATCCCGGATTTGAAAGCACCGGTCAATCATCCACCATATCGTGGTTGATCACGTTGGAGGAATTCCTGAGGGCTCGAGCGCTTGGCGCCAGGTTGACGTGGGTCGCAACAGCTGTCGACTGACGCTGCGAGCGATTCCCCCGGCTGCATCGGGTATTTTCTCATCCGGCATGATCGATTGGGAGTAGCCGTTGTTTGAAGTCATCACCATCAGTTTCGCCTTCTTTTTTGGCCTGGCCGTGCGCCAGATCGGGTTGCCGCCGCTGGTCGGGTTCCTCGCTGCAGGCTTTGCGATCAAGGCCTTCGCTGGCGGGCTGGGATTCCCCGAGTACAGCGGGAAAATTCTCGATCACGTCGCCCACCTCGGGGTTCTGCTGCTGCTGTTCACGGTCGGCCTGAAGTTGAAGCTGGAGCAGATTGCGCAACCCCAGGTAATTGGTGGGGCGCTGCTGCATTTCCTGCTTTCGCTGCTGCTGTTCATGCCGGGCCTGCATTGGCTGATGGGGCTGGCGTGGGAGCCGGCGCTGCTGCTGGCCATCGCGCTGTCATTCTCCTCCACCGTGCTGGCAGCCAAGCTGCTGGAGAGCAAGCGGGAACTCGGGAATTTCCATGGACGTACCGCGATCGGCATCTTGATCGTGCAGGACATCATCGCGCTGGCGGTTCTTGCGATCTGGTCGGGAAAGGCCCCGAATCTGTGGGCTCTGGGGATTTTCGCGGTTCCGCTGTTGCGTCCGCTGCTGCACCGGCTGCTGGATCTGGCTGGTCATGACGAACTGCTGGTGCTGATGGGCATGCTGCTTTCGCTGGTGATCGGCGGGATGGGCTTTGCGGCGATGGGGCTGTCGTCGGAGATTGGGGCGCTGGTCATGGGGGTGCTGATGTCGTCCCACCCGCGCGCCAAGCAGCTGGGTGATTCGCTGTGGGCGCTGAAGGAGATCTTCCTGGTCGGATTCTTTCTGCAGATCGGCCTGACTGGTTTGCCCGATGGCGACGCATGGATCTTCGCGCTGGCGATGGGGGTCCTGCTGGCGGTCAAGGGTGCGTTGTTCTTTGCCCTGCTGGTGGCGTTCAAGCTGCGCGCCCGCAGCGCCTTCCTGAGCGCGCTGAGCCTCAGCGCCTACTCGGAGTTCGGCCTGATTGTGGCGGCCAGTCTGCTGCCTGAGTATTTGGTCCCGCTGGCCCTGGCGGTATCAATATCGTTTGTGATCGCAGCCCCGATCAACCGTCTGGCGCATCCACTGTACGAGCGGCTGGAATCCAGACTGAAGCGCTTCGAGCGCGACACGCCGCATCCCGATGAGCAGCCCAAGGACATGGGTGATGCCGATGTGCTGATCTTTGGCATGGGCCGCACCGGGAGTGCCGCATACCGCTATCTGACCGAACAGGGTTTCAGACCGCTGGGGCTGGACGCCGACACCTACAAGGCCAAGGCCCACCAGGCCGCCGGGCGCAAGGTCATGTTCGCCGACGCCGAAGACAGCAACTTCTGGCGGACCTGCGATCTGACCCGGATCAAGGCGGCGATCCTGGCGATGGACGATCTGGAAGCCAAGCTGATCGCGGTGCGTTCGCTTCGACAAAGCGGGTTCAGCGGGCAGATCATCGCCCATGCGCTGCATGAATCGCACAAGGCCCGGATTCTTGAAGCGGGTGCGGATTACACCTATCTGACCATGAATCAGGCCGGCATCAGGCTTGCGGGGCAGGCCGTGGAGGCACTGCGAGCAAGCTGATCGATGCGGAACCGCGAGCAATCTGATCGATACAGCACGGTCAATCCGGGTTGCCCGATTCGGAGCTTCGAGTCCAGACGTGCTCGGCGGTCAGCGTCCGCAGCGCCTCGACCTGATCGGCGTGTTCACCAAGCCAGTCGACTGCCGCATGGTCGCTGTCCTGCAGGGCGAAGTTGCACGCGGTTTCGAGCAACTCGGCGCTGAGCAGCGCCTGGAAGTAGGGGGCGTAGTAGTCCGCGGCAAATCCGGGACTTTCCGGCTTTGACAGTTCGGCGAAAATTGCCAGCGCGCTGCGCAGTCGACTGACCTGGTCCGCAGAGCCGTCTCCCTCCTTCTGGTCAGCAGCGGCCTGAACGATCAGCAAAGCGAGATCAGCGGCGTTCTTTTCGACGTCGCCGCTGTCGCCAATAGTGATGGTGGTTGCGCCGTTTTCGGAATCCTTGCCATAGCCCGTCAGGAACAGCTGCTCGATTGCCTCAGTGGCGTAGGCGGCACGCGCCGAAGTCGGCTCGAGCATCAAAAAGCGGGTGTAGGCCGCTATCGCAGGCATCCGTTGGTCAAGATTGGACAGGGCCAGACCCAGATAGAGATGGGAGCTTGGGTGATCGGGATTCAGAACCAATGCGCGTTCGAAGTGCGGACGCGCCGGCTCCCATTCTTCCCGGCCCAGAAGGGTGACGCCCAGGTTGAAATGGAGCAGGAAGGAGTCTGGCTCAAGCGCGATGGCCTTTTCGAACGTGTTGATGGCCGCGTCAGAATCACCGGTCTGATCGAGAATGCTGCCAATGATCATGTACAGCTTCGGTCGTAGCGGATGATCTTCTTCGGCGGCCTGTTCGGCGATCGCCAGAGCAGCGGTCTTGTCGTCCAGCGCCAGGTAGCTGAGCGCCATCTCGTAGCGCGCCAGGACCGTATCGGCGCCGTCGTCGATGGCGGCCTGGTACTGCTCGATCGCCCCAGCGTAGTCCCCGGCATCATGCAACCTTACGCCGTCGGCAATCAGCGGATGCGTCTGATCTTGATCTGCGTTTGCCCCGCCACTGCAGATCAGCAGGAGCAAACCGAGCAGGCAACGAAGCGACATGTTGGAATTCCTGGGCCGGATGGTCTCGGGATGCTTTCACTGCAGTGGCACTTACGCAAGGCCGGCGTGACTGCCGATTAGGGGCAATCCCTCGGGTACGGCTGTGCGCGGATCACTGGGGACTGGCGTGATGACCGGGGGCGGTGTGATAAGAGCGCAGGCATGGAGGAACGGACCGATGGATCAACAGAACCCTTATCAGCCACCGGGGGCCGATCTGGTTGCCGAACCCGCTCAGGATTTGCCGGGGGCGCCTCCCTTTGGCAGCGGCTTTCTGCGGGCTGGGGCGTGGTCGTGCGGCGCTGCTCTGGTACTGGCCCTTCCTTACTACTGGGAGTCCTGGTTCAGGGGTAGTTTTCCCCTCGCGGTGACCATTGCGCTTGGCGTCGTCAATACGCTGCTCTCGATCTATGTTCTGTACGTATTGGTGCGTTATCTGGAGTATCGCCATGCGGCGGTTGGGCTGCGCCCGTTGTTTTACTGCCTGGTGGTGGCCGGAGCGCTTGTCGGGATCAGCGGAATCTGGCTGATGCTCGACGACAGCGAGGGACTCAGTCCTGCGATGTGGGCCACGATCGTGGCCATGCCGCTATTCGGAATCCCGCATGCGCTGTTCGGGTTCCGACTCAAGCGATTCGGGCATCGTTCGCCGATGCTCGTTGCGATTGGCTGGCTCACGATCATTTCCGGATTCAGCGTGACCTCGGTGTTTCTGGCGCTGATTTCGGTACCGCTGGAGTTCATCTCTTCGCTGCTGTTGGTGGTGGTCCTCCTTGCCGGCGCCAGGGAGATACGGGCCGCCGGTTTCCCCTGATTTCCGCTACCAGCGTGAACAGAGCCGTGGTCAGGGCGCACAGCGGGTCAGCCCAACGCTGGCGGTCACCAGTTCCTGCCCAGACTCTGCGGCGCCTTTCCACCAGCCGCCGCGGGCGACCGAGCGCAGAAACCCCAACGGATCGTTGCCGGAAAACAGAGCGGCGCTGAGTGAGCGCGCGGCATCACACAAGCCCAGGCTGTTGTCGTAGTCGTGAGCACGTACCAGCAGGGAGAGAAAGGCAGGCTTGTTCTGCAGCAGGTTCTCCAGATCGTCAGCAGGGACGCAGCTGTTGACCTCATTGAAATCGATTCCGCCGAGTTGGCACTGCAGGCCGCCCGGCCAATTGGCGTTCACGTCGATCTGTCCGCCGCTGCGGGGTAGGGCGGCCAGCATCCGTGCCGGGGTCTGACTCAGGGCAGAGCGCCAGCGCTGTTGCCGGAGCGGCGGGAAGGTCTGCCCATAGTTCAGATAGAGGCGTTCCAGTACCGGATAGAACCATGCCTGCAGCATGAACAGCTGACCAACGAAACAGTCCGGTCCCGGCGCAAATTTCCCTTCGCACATCAATCCGCCGGGCAGTGACGTGTCGATCAACTTCCCCAGCACTTGACGCAAACGCAGATCGCATTGGCTTCCCGCGGCCCCCGGCACGAACTGCGCGCAATTGGCGAGGCTCTCCAGGTACTGGAGGTTGAGTCGACCGATCGCCGACCAGGTGGTCGGATCGCCGGGGTCGTCGCTGAAGCGGAGTCTGGCGGCGTCACCGGCTGCGGCGAAGCGGTCACGCTGGGCAAGGCTGGGACGCAGCAGATAGGCCAACGCCTGATGCCGGTTGTAGCTGTAGTCCGCCGAGCCATTGGCGCCTCGATGCCACAATCCGTCGCCGCTGCCGCCAGAGCCGAAGCTGTGACCGGCGATGTTGCTGCCGCGCTGTGGCCCGAAATTGTAGTAGGCGCTGTAGGCCATCAGCCGCGAT
This sequence comes from Lysobacterales bacterium, assembly GCA_020442775.1. Taxonomy (GTDB): domain Bacteria; phylum Pseudomonadota; class Gammaproteobacteria; order Xanthomonadales; family SZUA-5; genus SZUA-5. The sequence goes on from JAGRJL010000539.1 coordinate 12,934, forward strand.
TGCGGATTCGCGAAATCCCACAGCCAGCGCGGATCGCCGCCGCGCAGGAACTCCATCAGCTCGATATGCGCCGGATCCCAGTAGTTGAGCTTGCCTTCGTTGTCGGCGGGACTGGCGAATTGCGCAAAGCCGAACTGGGCGTCGAACTGGACGTCTGGCCACAGTGCCAATCCGTAGGTAAGGGCGCAGGTCCACTGACTGCCCACATCGTTGGGGGCATCCACGCAGGGTTCATCGCCTACCGTATCGCCATGTTTGCGGGTCAGATACTGGCGATAGGCATTGCCGTGGGGATGGTCGATTTCGGCATTCAGCGGCGGCAGGATCTGCGCCGCATCCAGCGTCTCCGGGAGCGCTCGCAGGGTGAGTCCGCGTTCGAGCGCGGCGAGACTGCGCGCACGCAGATCGGGTGCGCTGGCCAGCGCCGTGGCAGCGTCGGTCACCGGGAGTAGCGCCAGCCTCCCGCTGAACCAGAGGCTTTTTGCCTTGGCCAACGGGATCGGGCTGTGCACCAGGGCGAAGCCCAGCCGCCCTGATTCCAGGGTCAATCCCTGCGGCTCGCGATAGCGTAGCCACGGTGCGACGACCATCGCCAGCATCCTCGATTGTCCCAGCGGCCGATGGAGTGAGAGTGCTGGTGAGGCGTAGAAAATCCGGCTGTCGCTGAGGGCTCCTGCGACGCGCAGCTCCGCTTGTCGCTGCCAGGGTGTGCCGCCGCCACGCGACTGAGCGAGACTGACCAGATCAGGGGTGCCTTGCGCCAGGGTCAGCACGCTGTCGTCCAGCAGCGCCAGTCCCTGGCTCTGTGATTCCACGGCTCGAGCCAGCGGGAGAGTGAAAGAGGCGTGCTCGAGGGTGACCAGCGAGTCATCTGGCGCCGATTGCGGTGATCCACAGGCGTTACCCAGCTGCCACTCAAAGGTCAGATCAGCGCTGCCGCGGCTGGCGGTGATGCTGAGGCTGAATGGGAAGCGTCGCCACTCGGGATTGCCTGGGCAGTGGTCGCTGAGTCCGTCAGTCTGCAGATGGCCGTCCAGGTGCAGGGTGATGGCGACGCCCCCGGTTCCGCCTTGCCAGCGCGCCTGGTCAATCTGCAAGGAGCCTGGATTGGCTTCGCTGGCCTCGATGATAGGCGTTCCGTCGGGTTGGCGCAGGGTAATCTGCCAACCCTCGTCCTTGCTGCCGTTGACCGCGTCGAACACGGTCCGCAGTGGCGACCCCGTGCCCTCTCGCAGGCGAATCTGGCGGATCGGCTGGCTTCGACTAGCATCGAACACGAACTCGGCAGCGCCGGTGTCGATGGTCCGCAGATCGCCAGCGCCACTGACCTGCAGGGCCCCGGGATCAGTCAGCGCGGGTGCTTTCGGCATTCGCAACAGTGCCAGACTGGCGCTGCTGTACTCTGCGCTATCCACGCTCAGCTGAGCACCCAACCAGCGGATTGCTGCCTGGTTGTCCGTCAGCGGGCGACCCCATCGAGAAATCACGCTGAAGCTGGCGGGCCAGATTCTGCCTCCGGGACCTATCAAGACCAGCCTGGAGAGTTGCTCATCGCGCAAGTTGGTCGGCGCGGGTATCGGGATGCTGCCGACGGCCAGTTCGGCGACCCTGGCCGCGGAGTCGTTGCGAATCTCCACGCAGCCTAGCAACTCGGCGGCCGCAAGATCCGGTTGCGGCAGCGTTGCTCCGCCCAGTTCACCCTGCACGCAGGCAGGCAGGGCGAGTTCGAAGCCGTTGTCGAAGACCCTGTCCTCACCTGCATACGCAGCCGCCACGCAGCAAAGCGCTGTCATCCACCGCCAGTTCATCGCTCGCTCCCAGCCGATCATGGGCTCAGTCTGCCGCTTGGGTGACCGGCGTCTCAGGTCAGATAAGGGATTGACAGCTGACCAAGCTCGTGGACCAAGCGCTTTGCACAGCATGATTCCGGATCTGTCAAGACATCTTCTGGCGTGCCCGTGCCTTTGCTTCCGCGCCTAGGCTGCTGCCATCGGATAGACCGGGAGCGCAATATGAGCACAGCAAGGAGCTCAACCTGGCAGATCGTCCTGGCGTTCGCGGGATGGCTGTGGAGTGCCCAGCTCTGCGCGCAAAGCGCCAGCTTGCAGGTGGTTGAATCGGAACTGCTGGATGCGGTGCCAACGCTGCGCATGCGGGGTGGCGATCTGAACCGGGATGGCCTGGTTGACCTGGCGGCGCTGCAGTTTGACAGCAGTGGATCCGGAATGGACCGGGTGGTCATTCAGAGTCAGCAGCCGACCGGCGCCGGGGAGCCGGTGCGATTTCATACCGAACAGGTGCTCCCGGCGGATCTGCCGCAGGATCTGGCCTTGCTGGATATCGACCGCGATGGCGACCTGGACCTGCTGCTGGTGCAGGATCGCGCAGACCAGGCGCTAGTGATCTGGCTCAATGCCGATGGCGTGCAGCAGGGAAGGCCTGGCTATTTTCAGCGCCACAACGGCGTCTGGAGCGGTGATCTGATGGCCGCGGTCCGTGCGCTGCGGCTCAATGCGGGCGGACCGCGCGATGATTTGCTGCTGGTGGGCAGCGTAGGCCGCCCCAGTCGCGTGTACCAGAATTTCTCCAGTCCCGGGTTTCTCTTGCTGGTGCCGGGCCAGAGCATCCCCCATCCCGGAGCGATTGGCGCGGAAATCGGGGATCTTAACGGCGACGGCAAGGATGATCTGATTCTTTACGGCACCCAGACTCGGATCGTGCTGAACGTCGGTCCGGCCAGCGACCCGATGGTGGCCACCGCCAGCGACCCCTTTGCGGGCGTGGGCACCGTGTTTGCCGCCAGTCTGATCGATCTGGACAATGACAATGACCTGGATCTGATCCTGGCCACCGGTGTCGATGATCGGGTCTTTCGCCACGACGGGTTGGACGGTAATGGTGAGCCGCGGTATCAGCTGGTCCAGACCCTGAATCAGGGTCCGCCCGGCGTGACTCGCGAGTTCGCCTGGGTCGACGTGGACGGTGATCAGATCCGGGATCTGATTGCCGCGCGCGACAACACCAATGCGCCGGCCGGTTTGCGTGGATCGCCGGTCTACCGCAGGCTCGCTGTCGGGCTGGATTTTGCGCCCACCCCGCTGCAGCGTGTGAGCCCATCGGCCACAATGTTCGTGGCATCACCTGCTCCGGGGGCAGGGGATCATCTGTGGCTGGGGTCCAGCGATCCGCTCTACAACGCCCTGTGGCGCTCTGCCATTGCCGCGCCGATAACGCCGATTACCACCATCGGCGCCACCGTGGGGCCATCGGGGGTGAACGGCTACTACTACGGAGATCGGATTGCCGCACAAGTTCGGATTCTCCCCGGCGCCGCAGAGCCGACGACCGTGGTGGTGGATGTCAGTGGTGATCAGGGGGCGGTGCTGCAAAGCTCGGTTACTCTGGCAACCGGAGAGCCCGCCCAGCGCGTTTCGGCGACAGTGCCTGCCCAGCCGAACCTGTTCGAGCGCTGGCGCTTTCAGATTGCCGGCATCAGTCCCGCAACAGCGGCCAATGTCGGACTCCCTGACCAGGCGGTGATCGCCACCGTGCCCAACCCTTTCTCCAATACCTTCGAGATGCAGTGCTACATCGCCTGCGTGATGCTCAGCGTTTGCGCCGAGCCTGGGCTTGCGCAAGGCGACGCGCCCGCGGGGGAGACCTTGTTGATGGGGACTCCTGCAGAGGTGCAGCTGCTGAGGCGCTTGCGTGATGAGCGTCTGGCCAGCAGCCAGGAGGGGCTGGCGCTGATTGAGCTCTACCAGAACTTGCAGCTTGATCTGTATCTGGCGACCTTCGCCGAGCCCTCCTTCTATGGCGACCTTTGGCGACTCAAGGATGCCTGGATGCCTGCGGTCAGCAGCCTGGTCGATGGCGACGGTAGTCTTCCGGTCAGTGCTGAAATGCAGCAGCGTCTGAACGCCGTCCTGCTGCGCTTTGAGCTACTCGGCACAGAAGCCCTGCGTGCGGCCATCCACAGACAGCGGGTGTCGCTGCAGCTGGATCGTTTGCAGGATCGGCCGGTGGCGGATTTCCAGCTGCGCTGGGAACAAGGGCCGGTGTTTGCCGATGGCTTTGACTGATGCGGGGTGGCGTCGGAAGCTATGCCCCAATGAGTGCCGAAGTCACCATCGCGATTGTCGAAGACGACGACATCACCCGAGCCGCGCTGGTTGCCCGATTGGCGACCGAGCCTCGCTTCAGCATGCTGTTTGAGGCCGAACGGCTGTCGGTGGCGCGCGCGCAGTTGGACAACGCGATTCCGGATGTGTTGATCGTTGACCTCGGCTTGCCCGACGGCAGCGGTCTGGAACTGATCTCCGAAGTGGCGACGAAGACCCCGGATGCGGCAATCCTGGTCCTGACCGTTTTCGGCGATGAGGAGAAGCTAATTCGTGCCTTTGAGCGCGGCGCCAGGGGCTATTTGCTCAAGGACGAGACGTCCATCGGCCTGGTCGATGCAATCGATCAGCTGCTTGCCGGCGGCGCGCCGATCAGTCCGGCGATCGCCCGCTATCTGATTCAACATCTATTGCGTGAACAAGCGGCGATAGCAGTTGACGAGTCGCCTCCGGGGCGCACGCTTGGCCAGGACCTTCACCCCGACAGTCGACTGAGCGCGCGCGAGATCGAGGTGCTCCGGTTGGCCGCCAGAGGTTACAACCACGCAGAAGTGGCGCGATTGCTGGCGTTGAGCACCCACACTGTCGCCTCCTACACGCGCCGAATTTACGAAAAGCTGGAGGTTCATTCGCGTGCCGAAGCGTTGTTCGAGGCGAACCGCCTGGGCTTGATCGACCAACAGGATGGCTAGGCTCGGGGCGTCCTGGCAGTACCTGCTGATCGGCATCGTCTCCGCGGTCATGCTGACCCTGGTGTTTGACCGGGTCAGTCACACAGCGCTGCCGGAGCGGCTGGTGACCTTGGGTGAGGCGGAGCGCAGCAGCGCACCGGGCGGTGAGCCACCGCCACCGCAAGCGGCCTGGGTTCCGGTGAGCCTGCCCGACAACGCTCCGGTGGATTCGCATATGGAGCGTCAGCAGGCGTGGTATCGCCTTCGTTTTGAACTGCCCGAGGAAGCCCCGCCGCTTTGGGGACTGATGCTGCAGCGACCGCTGGCGGCCACCAAGATCTGGGTCAATGGCGTTCTGCTGGCCGATTCCGGCGTCGACCGCCGCGCGCTCCCCGAGTATCGACACGAGCTGCGCTACAACCTTGCCGCCGGCCTGTTGGTTCCAGGTGAGAACACGCTGATCATTCTGACCCGGGCGCGGATTCACAGCGCCGGGTTGTCGACCGTGTGGCTGGGCGACGCCGCACAGATGGCGCAATACAAGGCGGCGCGCAATCGCATCGAGAAGCGCTGGCCGGAGCTGGCGGTACGAATGATCGGACTGCTGGCGCTGATCGTGTTCGGGTTCTTCCTGGTACGTCGTCAGGACAGCGCTTTTGGCTGGTTTGCCGCCGCGCTCGCCTGCTGGGCGCTGCATACGGCGCTGGATCAGGGCAATACGCCACCGGCGTTGCCGTCATGGACCTACCAGCCGTTGATCCTGATTGGGCTGATCTGGTTCGTGGTTTTCGGATTGCGCTTTGTACTGTGCCTGCAAGCGCAGGCCGATCCCGTGCTGGAACGCAGGGCGCTGTGGTTTGGCTCGATTGCCAGCCTGCTGGCTCTGGCCGCCAGCGCCAGCGGCATCGATGGGGCCTATCGCTATCTGACCCTGGTCGTGATCGTTCCGGGTGTGCTGTTGCTCGGCGGGCTGATCTCGCTGAGGCTTTGGCAAGCCAGCCAGTTGTCCGCTTCGCGGCGCGAATCCGGGTGGCTGCTGGCGCTGTCGAGCACGCTGCTGGTCATCGGGATACGCGACTGGTTGCTGGATGCACGGCTGATCGGCGACTGGCAATCGGTGCGTTATCTGCCGTTTGCCGCGCCCATGGTCTTTCTGGTTTTCGGCGCACTGCTGCTGCGGCGCTACGCGCGAGCGTTGACTGAAGCGGAGCAACTCAATCGCCGGCTGGAAGACAAGGTCGCGGAGAAGACCGCCGACATTGAGCGCTATTGGCGGCAGATTGCCCAGATAGATCGCGAGCGCGGGCGCTTTGAGGAGCGAGATCGCTTGATGCGCGAGATGCACGACGGCGTCGGTGGCCATCTGGTCCAGGCCCTGGCCCTGAGTGAGCAGGCATCCCCGGCCGAGCGGGTACGCGAGTCAGTGCAGACTGCGCTGGACGACCTGCGTCTGTTGATCGATGCCAGTGATGTCCACGCCGAGCGTCTGAACGACCCCTTGGCCAGACTTCGAGAGCGCATGTCGCGGCGACTGGCTGCGCTCGGGATCGAACTGCGCTGGGACTTCACCCAAATGCCGGAGCTCCCCCGACTGACGCCATCAAGAACCGCGCAGGTACTGCGGATCCTGCAGGAAGCGATCACCAACGTGATCAAACACGCGTCCGCCAGTCAGATATGCATCGCCTGCGAGTGCATTCTCGATCCGGCAACCCGGGCACCAGCTCAGATTCTGCTGGAGGTGGCAGATGACGGTGTCGGTTTTGAGCCTGAGCAGGTTCAGGGGGGCAGGGGGCTGACCAACCTGCGTAATCGCGTGGCAGCGCTGAAGGGAAAACTGGCAATACACAGTCGACCCGCTCATGGAACCCGCCTGCGCCTGCAAGTTCCGGTTCTGGAAGGAGAAGGCTGACGGCGGATCGTTGCTCCGGTCTGGGAGTGATTCTCCGCTGCACTGGGGCAAACCGATGGGAGGGGCGCGATTGATACTGATCCACAGGCAGTGGCTGTTGACCGGTTACTCGGGCCTATACTTGGCCATCGCTCGCAACGAGGATTGCCGTGCAGACCCGCAGGCAGACGCTGAAACTGATGGCAGGGGCGCTCGCGGCCGGTTCGTTGCCGGCCCTGAGCACGCCGGCGGATAATTTCTACCAGGACTCGCTGGTGATCGACGGCCTGTGCTTCGGCAAGGATTGGGGTGAGGCGGTCTTTGTCGGACTCAAGGCCGCCAACTACTCCGGAATCATCGAAAGCCTGGATCGCCAGGATCTGAAGACCGCGATTGACGCGCTGCTCACCTGGCGCCGGCGGGTCGAGGAACATCCGGACCAGCTGATTCTGGCGCTGAACGCCAATGACTTCGTCCTTGCAAAGGAATCCGGGCGGACCGCGGTGCTGATGAACTTTCAGGACGGCACCATGCTCGATGCTGACGTGGACAACGTCGAGGCGCTGCACAGTCTGGGCATGCGCTGCTTCCAGCTCACCTATAACGCGCGCAATCTGCTCGGAGACGGTTGTCTGGAACGCACCAATGCCGGCCTTTCCGATTTCGGCGTGGCTGTGGTGGCGCGGATGAATCAGGTAGGAGTGCTGGTCGACCTGTCCCACTGCGGGCCGCAGACCACCCTGGACGGCATCGCATTCTCCGAAAAGCCGGTGGCGATCACCCACACCATGTGCGCGGCGATCCGCGAACACCCCCGGGCCAAATCCGATCAGGCCATGCGCGCCTGCGCCGAGAAGGGTGGGGTGATCGGGATCTGTGCGCTGGGCTATTTCGTTGGTCCGGATCCGGGCGGCCAGACCACCATCGAGCACTATGCCGACCACATCGAGCATGCGGTTTCGGTCGCCGGTCATGAGCACGTCGCGCTGTCGACCGATTTCCCACCGCAAGGTATCTCCCCGTGGGCGACCAAAGAGAGCTGGTATGAGCCGCGACTGAAGGTGTTCAAACCCAGCTATGAAGTGCGCTGGCCGCCGTGGATCGAGGCGCTGGACTCAGCGGATCGTTTTCGGAATTTGCTGGTGGTGCTGCGCAGACGCGGCTGGCGGGATCAAGACCTCCGAAAGTTGCTCGGGGAAAACTGGCTGCGCCTGTTTTCCCAGACCATCGGCTAGTCCGTTCCGCGGCGTCGGCGCTGCTGACTGATAGCTTGTCGGTGCCTTCGCCACAAGGAGGCAATCGTGGTCTCGATGTAGCAGGCGTCCGGCGCTAGCCAAGCGGCGTCGCTCGGCGGCATGATTGCGCCGGGGATAGGCGATCACATTAGGGGATCAGGATGGGCGGTGTCGGCGTGCGATGGGTCTGGTTGCTGTTGGGTCTGGTTCTGAGCTGTGGGGCATGGGCCGAGAAGATCGAGCCCAGCGGTGAGTTCAATCCGCCGCCCGCTTCTGCTTTCTCTGCCTTCAAGCAGTTTGAGATGAAGCCGATCGAGCTTCCCGAGCTCTATGCCAAGAACAAGGGCAACCGCAAGGCGGTCGCCAAGCTGCAGGAGCACCTGGATCGCGATGTGGGTGCGCTGATTTCAGGCTGGAGCGCGGGAGCTTCGCCGGGTGCGCGCAAGCTGCTGATCGAACCGAGAATCGACAAGATCAAGTTCATCGGCGGCGGCAAGCGCTTCTGGGCCGGTGCATTTGCCGGCAAGTCAGCCATTCTGATGCGGGTGCGATTCAGCGACGCGGATACCGGCGAAGAGATCGCCGACCCCGAGTTCTACCAGCACGCAGCGGCGATGTCGGGTGCCTGGAGCATGGGCGGCGCCGACAACGCCATGCTGGCGCGCGAATCCACCCTGATTGCCAGCTACCTGAGCGCCAACTACGACCAGGCGGTGGGCGGTCCCACCAAGCTGCCCGACGAGAAGGAGTAGCGGATTGCGTGCGCTGCTGGCGGCAGGCTGACTCCTCATGCCTTTGGTTGATGGCGGCGAATTCGGTCCGTACACCATCCTCGGACGCCTGGGGCGTGGCGGCATGGCCAGCGTTTACCGAGCGGTCGAGCGAAAGCTGGATCGAGAAGTGGCACTCAAGGTGCTGCCTGAAGAGCTGGTAGAAACGGCAAACTTCGTCGAGCGCTTCGAGCGGGAAGCGAAGGTCATTGCCAGACTCGAGCATCCCTCGATTGTCCCGCTCTACGCCTACGGCATTGATGAGCATCGCCCGTGGATGGCGCTGCGACTGGTGCGTGGCGGACATCTGGGCGACCTGCTCGAGCGCGGGGATCTGGATCGCAGCCGCGGTCTGGCGCTGTTCGCGCAGCTGGCCGCGGCGCTGGATCACGCCCACGCGCACGGCATCATCCATCGCGATCTGAAGCCGCAGAATGTACTGATCGACACCGATGGAAACGCCTATCTGGCCGACTTTGGCATTGCCAGGCTGCTCGAAAACGCCACTGCGCTAACCGCGACTGGCGCTGCCATCGGCACTCCGCAATACATGTCCCCCGAGCAGGCCGAGGGCAAGCTCGTGGGGCCGGAAACCGACGTTTATGCACTCGCGGTGATCTGCTATCGCTGGCTTGCCGGAAGTGAACCATTTGTCGCCGACACGCCGCTGGCGGTGCTGCTCAAGCATCTGCAGGCACCGGTGCCGCTGGAGCCGCTGGCAGCACACGGCGAGGCGGTGACCCGGGTGCTGGTCAAGGCGCTGGCCAAGCAGGCCGAGGAACGGTACGCGAGCGCGAGTGATTTTCTGGCTGCCTTGTCGGGCGCGTTGGCGACCCACTCCGATTCAGGACCGGCGGCGACCCGGCTTGCTCCAGTTGACGGCATCCAACCTGAAACAGCCGTGGCAGCCGGCGTCCAGGCCGAAACCGTAGCGGACTCAGCCTCACTGGCAGCAAATTCAGGCACTGCAAGCGACTCACCGCCGGCGCCCACGGCGCTCATGCCGTCTGAGTCGCTCCAGCCGCAGGCAGTCTCATCACCCCTGAGCGGAAGCGATTGGCTGAGTCTGTCCTTCGCCGGGCTGGTCGCCGCAAGCAACGTCCTGTTTGCGACCTTCGCCGTCCTGCTGAGTGACTTTCGCAGCGAAGACTATTTGATTCTTGCCTGCTTTGGCGGATTCGGTGTTGGCCTGAGCTGGCTGGTGTTGCGCTGTTTGCGGGCAAAGCCGACTGGGGCAGGCAGCGGCCTTCGCTTGTGGTGCTACAGCGCCGCATATCTGATCGGCGGCGTGACCTTGTTGAATCTGTCCCAGTATGAGCCCAACTGGGGCGACACATGGAAGGTGGCCCTGTTCCTGCTGGTGCAGGGTGTGGGCGCGTGGTCGCTGATTTGGCGCAATGCCAGGGCGCGCTTGCTGCTGCCTGGGCCTTCACTGGGCGCGATGCGCTGGATCGAGTGGTCGCTATTGGCGCTCGGTGCCGTGGGCTTGGCCATCGCGCTTAGCGCAGAGCCCGAGTCCCGTCGACTGGATCCGCCGGTCATCTGTCTTTGGAGCGTGCTGTTTTTGGTGGCGGTCGAACGCAGTCTGTTCCGGCCGAGATCAGGCGCAATCAGCATTGCACTACTGGCGCTCTCTTTGCCGGGGCTGCTGTTGACCGCCTGGTTTCAGAAAAACCAGATCAACATCAGCGCGATGGTCGAGTTGTCGGTCATCGTCGCTGTCCTGTACGCGCTACTGACACGTTTTGATCGCCGGGCGCAGTGAGAAGATCGCCCTTTCGCAAAGGAGTCAGCGCCTGCTCGGCCGGTCTCCGGGGCGTCGCGGATCAGGATCTGCGTTGTTGAATAAAACACCGGTCAACGCTACAGCTTCACTCGTGATCAATTGGTCGAATGCTGGAAAAGTCGATGAGCGACTCCAGGGCATCGTTGAAAAATAGTCGCGGGAAACGGTGCCTGAAATTTCACTGGACTGCTCGATCGCCGACCGCGTCGGGATTGCTTCGATGGTGGGTTGTCGGTAAAAAGTGCGACCTTCATCACATTCTCGGGACACGCATGAGCACATTGCCGGCGTCTGAAATCTCTAGTGCCAGCGGTCCCGAGGACACGCTCAATCGCAGTGTCCACGCGCTCCAGAGCCTCTTCAGAGCGCGCAAAAAGACCGTTGTTGCGGTGATCGCATTGCTTTCGTCGGCGATTGCCTATGCGGCGACCTTTGTCCTGAGCACCCCATACAACACCAACAATGGTCAGCGTGGTGCGATGTTCGACATCACCGCAACCAACTCGGTGATCATTCGTAACATTGACGCCAATCTCTATTCGGGAACGACCGCCGACTACGAAATCTATTACCGGGCCGGGACCCATGTCGGGTTTGAAAACAATGCGGCTGCGTGGACCCTGCTGGGAACAACGACGGCGCTGACTTCGCTGGGCACCGATGTCCCGACGCCGATCCCGATCACCCTGGATCTGCTGATCCCGGCTGGCCAAACCTATGCGCTTTATGTAACGAATACCTTTGGCGGCGGCACCAGCTACACCGACGGTGCGGCGGTCGGTAATTTTCTAGCCGGTGATGCCAACATCAGCGTTTTCGAGGGCGTGGGCAAGTCCTATCCCTTCGGCCTGACCTTTACTGTTCGAAAGTTCAACGGCACCTTTCACTACGACCTGGCTGACCTGCAGGTTGCGGTCTCGCCCACGCCTGCAACTGTTGCGGCGCCTGGGGGCCCGGTGAGCTATGCGGTGCAACTCTCCAATCTTGGAATCAATACGGTATCGGTGACTTCGCTGACCGATAGCCTGCTCGGTTCTCTGGATGGCGTGGGCACCTGTGCGTTGCCTCAGACGTTGGCGCCTTCCACGAACTACAACTGCTCATTCACCACCAACGTAACGGGAACTGGCGGTACCACAGTCACCCGCACCATCAGCGCCGCAGGAACCGCGGCCGGGAACCCGGTGAGTGCTTCGGCGATGGCCTCGGTCGACATCATCGGCGCGGCAGCGATGACGGTGACCAAAACAGCGACGCCGAATCTTTTGCCCGAACCAGGTGGGAACGTCACATTTGGCGTATCGGTCGCCAACACCGGCAGCTTGCCGATAGATCTCGCCACCCTGGTAGACGATGTCCATGGCAACCTCGCAGGTCAGGGCACCTGCACGCTGCCGCAGGTGATCGCGGTTGCCGCTACCTACAGTTGCTCGTTTACCGCAATGGTTGTGGGGAATGCCGGGTTCAGTGAAGTTGACACCATCACAGCTAGCGGAATGTCCGGCGGTTCGCCGATCAGCGCGCAGGGCTCCGCAACCGTTACGCTGACTGACGTGCCGTCGTCTCTGAGCCTCACCAAGACGGCAACGCCGACCTCGGTTGATGAGCCGGGCGGCTTGGTGAGCTTCAGCGTCCAGGTGAACAACACCAGCGCGGTGGACTCGATCACGATCAACAGCCTGATCGACGACATCCACGGTGACCTGAATGGCCAGGGCACCTGCGCGGTGCCGCAAGTGATTCCGGCTGGCGGCAGCTACAGCTGTGCCTTCAGCGCGACGGTGACCGGTAACGCGGGCGATACCGAGATCGACACCATTACCGCGGCTGGCACCGACGACGATGCCAATCCAATCAGCGCCAACGGCAGCGCAACGGTGACCATCAACGATCTGCCGGCTTCGATGAACCTGGTCAAGGTTGCTACGCCGACCTCGGTTGATGAGCCGGGCGGTTCGGTGAGCTTTGCCGTGCAGGTGAACAACACCAGCGCGGTGGACTCGATCACGATCAACAGCC
>JAGRJL010000540.1 GCA_020442775.1 Lysobacterales bacterium
AGCGTGACCGTCGACGGTGGCGCCGCCCAGGCCTTGCGTCAGGGTCGCTCGCTGCTCCCGGTCGGAGTGCGCGCGCTTAGCGGCAGCTTTGTGCGTGGTGACGTGATTCGGGTGGTCGACGGAAGCCAGGTGGAGCTTGCGCGTGGCGTGGCCAACTACAGCGCCGATGATCTGAAGCGCATCGCAGGGCTGCGGTCAGAAGAAATCGAGCAGCGCCTGGGCTATCACCTGGGCGATGTGCTGATTCATCGCAACGATCTGGTCGTGGTTTAGCGGGCGCAGCCAGAGGGGCCGGCGCAGCAATCCGGTCGGGGCATTGGCGGGGCCAACTCGGCGATCGACCGATCCGATGATCTACCGATGGGTCATCGCCAGGATCACCAGCGCAATGCCCGGCATGGCAAGGTAGATCGCCAGTTGACGGAGTCGCTCCGCATTCTTCGGTTGCGCAAAGGGCTTCGCAATCCAGGAAAACATGGCGAAGCTGATCAGAAGCAGGCCGATTGACAGGACGATTGCCGGGTCATGATGGTAGTGGACGGGCTGACGTCGCGTCGGCTCCCAGAAGAACCAGCCGAAGCGGCGTCGACCGCTCCCCAGCGAGAGCTGGTGGGCCCACAGGCCATAGGTGGCAAAACCCAGCAGCACCACCGCGGTGAACATCAGTTTGATTCTTCCCCAAAGGGCGGCGTGGTCCACGAAGTCGGGAATCCCTTGCAATGAATGGTGCGCCTGACCGTCGGCAAAAGTGTTCGCCGGCAGCGCTTGCGTGACAAGTCTTGATCTCACCCCGCCAGTGAGCGCCACCTGAATGGCCGCTGGAACCGCCGTCGGAGATCAGTGTTTGCCAAGGGGCTGTTCCGTACGTTGGCTCGACTGAACGGCCACCGCTATCCGGGTCCAGCCCCATCTTTACCCCTTGATCCTCGCGCCGCGCCATGGGCGCCATCGCGATGGCGTCCAGATGCGGGCTGGCGCTTCGGCCCGGAGGGCAGCTACATTGATCGAATGAATGACATGAGCTCCGGCGTCAACCCCACGGAACTGCTCTGCACCAGCGTCGCAGGGTGCAAGCGGCATCTGGCCAATGCCTCTGCGCAGGTACGCGCTGCAGTGGTGGCAGAGCTGGCCTCGCTGCTCCGCCGTGACCAGGCGGCGATACTCAGCGCCAATGCGCTGGATCTTGAGGCCGCGGCGCAATCCGGATTGTCGGCGTCGTTGACCGATCGGCTGATGCTCAACCCGGCGCGGCTGCAGGCGATGGCGGCCGACCTGGAGCGTGTGGCCCAGCTTGAGGACCCGATTGGGCTCGAGCTGGAGCGCCGCGCACTGGGACCCGGGATGATGTTGTCCCGGCGTCGGGTTCCGATCGGCACCTTGGGAGTGATCTACGAAGCACGTCCGAACGTGACCACCGACATTGCCGCACTGGCGATCAAGTCCGGCAACGCGCTGGTGCTGCGCGGCGGCCGGGAAACCGCCCACAGCAACCGGGCGTTGCTGGCCTGCGTGCATGCTGCGCTGGACTCGCAGGGGCTGCCGACGACGCTGGTGCAGGCCTTGCCGGCAGAACAGCGCAGTGAGGTTGGGGAACTGCTGGCACAGGATCGTCATATCGATCTTCTGATCCCGCGCGGTGGTCAGGCGCTGCAGGACTACTGCCGCGAGCACGCGCGGATGGCCGTGGTCTATGGCGGCATCGGGATTTGTCATCTGTACTGGGCGCCCAGTGCCGACCTCAACCGGGCGCTGCCGGTCGTGGTGAACGCCAAGGTGCAGCGTCCCAGCGTCTGCAATGCACTGGATACACTGCTGATTCACGCTGATGCGGCTGAGAAGGTGCTGCCGGCGCTGGTCGCTGAAATGATTCCGCTGGGCGTGCGTTTCGTCGCCGATGAGCGTGCGCTGCCGCTCCTGGCCGAACAGTTCGCGGCGCAGGTCCGCGCGGCCGAAGCCGGGGATTTCGATCGCGAATGGCTGTCGCTGGTGCTGGGACTGAAGGTGGTGGACAGCCTGGATCAGGCGATCGAGCACATCGCACTACACAGCACCGATCACTCCGACGGCATTCTGACCGAGGACGCCGAAGAGGCAGCGCGCTTCCTCAACGAAGTGGATTCCGCCGCCGTCTACTGGAACGCCAGCACCCGCTTCACCGACGGCAGCGCCTTCGGCCTGGGCGCGGAAGTCGCGGTCTCCACCCAGCGCCTGCACGCCCGCGGTCCGATGGCGCTGGAGGCGCTCACCACCTACAAGTGGGTGGTTGAGGGGAATTATTCGGTGAGGAAGGGATAGTTCCAGTTGCGAGTCAGGGGCCGAAGTCGCGCACCTCCGGCTCCTCTGGCCACTGGAACTGGCTACTGGCACTCGCTCTCAATAATGCGGCGGCGGAGGCTC
>JAGRJL010000541.1 GCA_020442775.1 Lysobacterales bacterium
CGCGGCTGCCGGAGGCAGGCTGGGTCTACAGCACCGGCGCCTTCGATCCGGATGCGCCCGAGATCCCGCGCGCCGCCTGCGACGACTGATTGTCGCCAAGCGCACGTATTGGCGACGCGCCTCTAGCGCCTCGTCGCACCGGTCAGCGCCGCTCCCCAGCGAATCGCTCGCCAAAGAAGTCGCCCTGGTTCCAGTTCGGCGCCTGCGCCGCTGAGGCCACCGCTGCCCCCACCGACGCATTGAGATCGGCCATCCGCGCGGCGGTCGGATAGTGAATCGGCAGATCAATCTGATCGCTGGGCTGGTGGTAGTGGGTGCGGCGGAAATCGGTAGCCAGCTGCTTGCCGTCGATTGCCGGGTCACTCGCGACGATGCCACCCTTGAGGTAGATCGCCGGAATCCCGCGGCGAATGAAGTTGAACTGATCGCTGCGCACAAACACCACTTCTTCCGGATTGGGATCGGGCGATAGGGCGATGCCCAGCTGCGCCGCGCTGTCCCTGACCACTGCGGCCAGACTGCTGTGCTCGATCCCGATCGGCAACACATCGCTGAGCTCGGTCAGGATCACCGGCATGTCGATGTTGATATTGGCGACCAGGCGCCCGTTCACGGTTGGGTATTCGGCGAAATACTGGGAACCCAGCAAGCCCTTCTCCTCCGCGGTGACCGCGACGAACAGCTGCGAGCGCCGCGCCGGTCCGCGCCCTGCGGCCAGCCGTGCCGTTTCCAGCATCACCGCGGTGCCCAGCGCGTTGTCCAGCGCCCCGTTGTAGATCCGGTCACCGTTCACCGGCGCGCCGATCCCCACATGGTCCAGATGCGCGCTGTACACCAGATATTCGTCACGCAGGGCTGGATCGCTTCCCGGCAGCAGTCCGACCACATTGCTGCTTTCCAGCGCCTGCAGCGCGCTGACCGCGGTGATTTCCAGCTCCAGATCCAGATCGAAGGCCTGCAGCTGTCCGGACTTCAGCCGCGTGTAGACCTCATCGGCCGACTGCTGCGCATTCGCCAGCAGCGCGCGGCTGGCTTCCAGGCTCAGCGAGGCGCTCACCTTGAGTTCGGGGTAGCTGTCGACCGGGCGCCCTTCGGGATCGCGCAGGCGCATCCCCGGACGGGCCCAGTTGGCGGCGCCGCGGGCCCACGGCGAGCGCCCTTCGCGCTCGGGATCGAGCAGAAAGACCACACCGACCGCGCCGCGCTCGACCAGCAGCTGCAGCTTGACCCGGCTGGAGGAGTAGTAGGCCCGCGGGTCATTGGGAAAGCCTTCCGGCGCACCGGAAAGCAGCAGGGCAATCTTGCCGTGCAGATCGACCCCGGCCAGATCATCGTGATCGAACTCGGGTGCGACCACCGCCTGACCGACGAACACCGCCGGCGCGCGCAGCTTCGCCGTGGCTTGCTGGTAATTGACCCCCGGCAAGAAATCCTGCTCGAAGCGCAGTTCCTCGACGCCATCGGCACGGTGAACCCGCATCTGCGCGCCTTCGCGAATCCGGGTACCGCGCAGCAGCGGCACCCGCTGCAGCCAGCCGCCGTTGTCGCCGGCCGGCTGCAGCCCGATCGCCGCCATCTGACTGGCGACGTAGCGCGCAGCCAGATCGTATCCGCGGGTTCCCGCTTCGCGCCCTTCGAGCAGATCGTCGGCGAGGAAGGCCACGTGAGCCTGGACCCGGACCGCTTCGGCGACCGTCTGTTCGGGTGGCTCGGCCGGTTGGCAGGCGCTCAGGCACAGGGTCGCCGCTGCCAGCAGGGCAACGCCCGAAACCCGACAGCCGGGAATCGACGGGAAGCTGGAAGGCGGTCGCATGGCTCTCTCCTGCGGAACACCCGGCGGACCATAGCAGCCCCTCCACGGCCGCGTGAAGGATCGCCACGCCGCGCTCGGCACACCTTGAAGCGCTGCCCCTCGCCCTCACTAAAAAGCCATCTGCGGCATTCACGCCGCCATAACGTTTGAAGGAGTCATCCAATGCGGATGGACAAGCTGACTTCGCGCTTTCAGCAGGCGCTGGGCGATGCCCAGTCGCTGGCGGTGGGCCGCGACCAAAACATGATTGAACCGGTCCATCTGCTGGTCGCGATGATCGATCAACAGGGCGGATCGGCCGGACCGCTGCTGACCCAGGCGGGCGCCAATCTGCCCAGCCTCAGGGCTCAGCTGGGCGCCCGGCTGGACAAACTGCCGACGGTCAAGGGCAACGAGGGCAATCTGTCGGTGTCCAATGATTTGAACCGGCTGCTGCTGCTCACCGACAAGCTGGCGCAAAAGCGCGGCGATCAGTACATCGCCAGTGAGCTGTTTGTGCTCGCGGTGTTGGAAGACAAGGGCGAGGAAGGCAAGCTGCTGCG
>JAGRJL010000542.1 GCA_020442775.1 Lysobacterales bacterium
CAGCGGTATCGAGAAATCAGTGACGATGTTGTTGTCGATCCGCGCCACCAGCGAGCCGGTGGCGTCAACCACCGCATCAATTCCGAAGCCCGGATTGTTGGCGTTGAAGCTGTCGATCACGTTGTTGGCAATGGTGCCGATCATCGATGCGCTGCCGCTGACCGCGACGTTGATTCCCTGCCCGCCGTCGGTGTTGATGTTGGGATTGTTGCTGACGTCGAAATAGGTCGTTGAGTTGTTTGCCCCAGTGATATTGATCGCCGTGTTGTTGTTGTTGAAGGTGGTGTTGCTGATCGAAAGCTGACTGACGGCATTGATCCCGGCATCGATCTGAATGCCGTCGCTGATCTCGCCGTTGACCCCGGTAAAGCTCGATCCGCTGACCACGGTCTGGAAGTTGGCGCCGACGTTGGAGGGATCATCACGGACCGAGATGGTGACGTTGTCGCCAGCGGTGTTGTCACCCGAGTTGGTAACCGTGCTGTTGGTGATCTCCAGACGATCGGCCTGAGCGAGAACGCCGCTGGTGCGCTTCAGATTCCGAATGAAGACGCCGATCTGTGCGCTGTTGTTCACCATGGTCCCGCTGATCACGTTCGTATTGCCTTCGGCCTGGATACCCAGCAGATCGCGCAGCAAGATGCCGGACTCCGCAATGCTGTTACCGGCATTGACGATGGAGCTGTTCAACAGCTGCAGGTGGGTCACATCGACCCCGGTGATGCCCTGCTCAGCGGTGCCGTTGATCGCGATGTTGTCGAACAGCACATGCTGCACATCGTTCATGTAGATCGCCCCACGACAGTTCTCACCACCGGTCTCGTCGTAGGCCTCGGTGCCGCAGTTGTCGGTGGTGTTGGCGTTGGTGAGATTGAGGTTGCGGATCGATACGAAGTCGGTCTGGCGCAGCTCGATGCCGTTGTTGGTGATGTTCTGGATGGTGCCCCCCGAGCCCGCCGTGGTGCCCACGCCGGTGACATTCAAGCCGCCGCTGGTACCGGTGTTGTTCAGCAGGATGCCGTTGGCGCCGCCGCTGCTGCTCACGCTGACCGCGTTGATGCCGTCGATCCCGATGATGGTGTTCTGCACATCGATGGCCACGCCGCTGCTATTGCTCATCGAGCCGGGAGTGATCGCGCCCAAATCGATGGTTCCGCCGTTGGAAGCGACCAGGGCCGGCGTATTGGTGCTGTTGAGGGTGATCACGCGCGGGAAGTGATAGGTGCCGGTGTTGTTCTGCAGCCGAATGCCACCACCGCTCTCGCCCGGATCATCGTGATCGAAAGTCAAACTTTGCCCGAAGGTCAGGCCGCTGGGCGCCGAACTGTTGGTGATCTCAATCACGGGCACGCCGGCGCCCAGGGCACCATTGCTGAACATCACGTCGGTCATTGTACCGCCCAGGGTCATGCCATCTATGTCGACGGCGCGTCCACCGTTGGTGTCGGCGCGGAACACACCGTCTAAATTGAGTGTTCCGCCGCCGCTGGCGCTAAAAGCAGTACCCGCGGTCGGCACCACGCTATTGCCCATCAGAGTCGTGCCGGAGAAGTTGATCGTGGCGCCCGCATTGCCGGTCAACGCGACCAGGGTGTTGGTCAGGGCCGGGTTGGGCGCCAGGGTCTTGGCACCGGTGAAGCTGATGGTTCCGCCACTGCGGCCGTTGACGCGAACCGCCTGGAAAGCACCGCCACCATTGCAGGCGCCCTGGCAGGACAGACTTCCCGACAGCGTCAGGGCTCCGCTGGCGCCAGCGCCGACATCGACCAGACGTCCAGTGCTGGTGCCGCTGTTCTTGGTGATATCGCCACCGTAGCTGAACGTACCCAGCGTGCCCTGGGCCAGGAAGGCCGTGCCCGCGGGATTGAGGATGGTGCCGCCACCGATATTGACCGTGCCGCCGATGTTGTTCAGGTTGATGCCCTGAGTGCCACTGGTGGTTGATGAGGCACTGGACAGATTGATGGCCAGCGTGGAGCCGCTGATGTTCAGGGCTGGACCGCCGGTCGCACTGACAGTGCCGGGTCCGGAGGTGGTGACGGTGCCGCTGGAGTTGTCGATCGTCAATGCTGGACCAGCGCCCGTGGTCACCGACACCACACCGAGGTTGATCGGGGCGGCGTTGGCAATGAAGGTCACGCCGGCACCGGCCGAGGGCTTGTTGATGGTCAGGCCGCCGGTGAAGGTGGCACTGCCGCCGGCCGGGGTGTTGGTGATTCTTACCCCATTGCCCGTGACGTTGCCGATGCTCACATTGCCTGTGACGGACCAGGTACCGCCCACGGTGTCGAGGGAGATTCCCGCGCCGGTTCCTGTCGTCACATCCATGTCAACGAAGTTACCCGTCAAGGTTCCGTTGATCAGGACGAGTGCCACTCCCTGGATGGTATCGATACGGAGCTCGGCCACCGTCAGCGTTCCAAAACCGACGCCAGCAATGGCGGGACCGTTGAGCTGGCTGGCCAGGATCAGGCCTCGCACGGTGTTGTTGGTGCCCAGGGTGACGACTGCACAAGGACCGATGCAGTTCAAGGTCGGCGCGGATCCTCCCAATGCCGGGAAACTGCTGCCTGCGACCGGCACGATTCCCGTAATAGTCTCCAGATCGCTGCCCGAACCGGCACCAATCAGACGCTCTCCGTTTTCCAGCGCAAACCCAGGATTTCCGTAGGGCGTCGCGCTGGAAGCGACGTGGATCGTGTCATTCACTGTATCCACGCTGTAGGCGCCAGCGATCGCCGTGAATGGCCGAGCCTGGGTGCCATCGGAGGCGCCGTTGGCACCGAGGTAGTTGTTGTCGACGAACCACACCAGTTCGGTCAACGCGATATTGAGGCCCACGATGCCGATGCTGCCGCCGGTCAGGGTGTAGCAGAAGCTGTCTTCGGGCGTCGGCAGGGCGTTGTCCACCAGCCCGGCCGGTGGGCCGTAGCTGAAACTGCCGTCGGTGGCCAGCACCACGCGGCCACCGGCGGTGGAAGCGGCGGCGTTGCTGCCGTTGGGCACCACCAGATTGCAGTTACCAGACGGACCGAAGCCAGTGATGGTGTCGCCGCCACCCAAAGTGTCATTGACCAGCACGCCGCCGCCTTGCGGGCTGGCAGCGCCAATGCTCAACAGCAAATGCGGGGTGACGCTGTAGGCGTCATCAGCCGCCATCGCCGGATTGTCGTACTCGATCATGACCAACACGTCGGCGGCGAGATTGTCCGGTGGATCCCCAGCATCGGCATCGGTGATGCCCGCAGCGCGAATGGTCAGGGTGCAGGTCTGGCCGGCGATGGCGGTATTGTCGGGATCGAGCACCACGCTGGCCGCCGGACTGGCGGTCACCACCGTGAAGTTCGCTGGGGTGGCGGCCGGGCACTCCAGATCGAAGCTGGTGTTGGCGGCATTGGCGGTGGTGTCGAAATTAACCGCTTCCGAGAAGTTGATGGTGATGGTGCCGGTGGGCGGCTGCAGCAGCGCGCCGTTGGCAGGCACGGTGGAGGTCACCGTGGGCGCGGCGTCGGTCGTGAAG
>JAGRJL010000543.1 GCA_020442775.1 Lysobacterales bacterium
CTGTAGCCGGTGCGAATGGCCTTGATGTACCAGCCAAAGGCGATCTCCGCATTGCCGGTGCCGGTCAGCGCGAAAGCCGCGTCCAGCTGCACCATCCGATCGGTCGTCAGGTCATCAGGCAGTCCGTCCAGAAAGCGCAGCCATTCCTGGGTCGACCACTGCCTGGCTGGCAACGCCTCCGCCTCGGTACGCCCGTCCAGCCAGTCCCGCCGGTAGCCGTCGACCAGATCAAAGGCCTCCGAGCTGGCCGCCACCGCGCCGCCCGGAACACCGCCGTGATACAGCCAGTCCTGCAACTCGTCCTCGCGGAACTTGCCTGGGAACTTGTCCAGCAGTTCGCTGCGCAAATAGGCAACGAAATCGTCGCTGCTGGCGGTGCCGAAGGCGTGGCGATCGAACCAGCCGCGAATGAAGGGATCGAAGACTTCTCGGCCGAAGCGGGTCTCCAGGGTGCGCAGCAGCCAGTGGCCCTTGTCGTAGGCGATCGCGCTCATCCCGTCGTCGGGGTCGCGGCCGCGCAGATCGAGCACCAGACGCTGATCGATCTCGCTCAGGTCTTCCAGCTCCAGCTCCAGCGAACGCTGCGACAGCACCCGCTCCATGTCCGCCCGCGCCGGACCATACATCGCTTCGATGATCCGGTTCTCGACATAGCTGGTGAAGCCCTCGTTGAGCCAAAAGTGATTCCAGTCCACGTTGGTCACCAGATTGCCCGACCAGGAGTGGGCCAGCTCATGCGCAATCAGCGACACCAGCGAGCGATCACCAGCGATCACCGTGGGGGTCAGGAAGGTCAGCCGTGGGTTCTCCATTCCGCCAAAGGGAAAGGACGGCGGCAGCACCAGCAAATCGTAGCGACCCCAGCGATAGGGACCGTAGAGCCGCTCGGTGACCTCGATCATCTTCTCGGTATCGGCGAACTCGTAGGCGGCGGCTTCGATCACGCTGGGCTCGGCATAGATGCCGCTGCGTTCGCCCAGCGGGCGGAAGGCCAGATCGCCAACGGCGATCGCCAGCAGGTAGGAGGGAATCGGCTGGACCATGGCGAAATGGTCGACCCCGTCCGGCTGGTCAGCGGGATCGTTGGCCGCGCTCATCCGGGCGAGCAGTCCGGCGGAGTTGCGAATGTGGGCGTCATAGGTGAAGCGCACCGCCGGCGCATCCTGAATCGGCACCCAGGATCGCGCATGGATCGCCTGTGACTGGCTGAACATGAAGGGGTGCACCTTGCCGGCGGTTTGCGCTGGCGGCAGCCACTGCAGTCCGCTGGCAGCCGGAGAAGTCTGATAAACCACTCGAACCCGTTGTGGCCGCCCGGGCAGCCGAATCCGCAGGGCCTGGCCGAACATCGGCACCGATTTGTCCAGACGGTAGGGCGCGTGCTGCCAGGGCCCCTCGGCCTGCGGCACCAGCACCGACTCTATCCGCAGATCCCGGGTATCCAGCACCAGCGTGGTGGCCGACGGATCGAGCCATTCCAGCTGCAGTTCGGCAAATCCGCGCAGTTGTCGGGCGCCAAAATCCACGTCCAGATCGAGGGTAAGATGGCGCACCCGAACCTGATCGTGGTTGGCGAAGGAATGCGGGTCTGGAGCGGCGGAAATGGCGGCGGCGGGAATCATGGTCAGGGTCAGTGCAAACAGCAGAATTCGGAGCATCAGCAGCAGGCAGTGGCGGTTCGGGAGCGGGGAGTATGCCACCGCAGGCTTAAGCCGATATTGGATGGGCTCAGCACGGCCGCAAGGTCGGACTGGACCCGACCGCTGCGCTGCGCCCAGTCCGCCAGCGCCTGACCGCAGCACTGTCTGCTTCGCTAGCGCGCGCGCAAGAAGCGCCTGCCGGCGGGATTGTCGCTCTCGTCGACGAACTCATAGCCCAGCGACTGCAGTTCCTGACGGAACTGTGGGAGATCTTCATCAGCCACCTCGAATCCGGCCAGCACCCGGCCGTAGGCGGCGCCATGGCTGCGATAGTGGAACAGACTGATGTTCCAGTGGCTGCCCAGGTGTTCGAGAAAGCGCAGCAGCGCCCCGGGACGCTCGGGGAACTCAAAGCGCAGCAGGCGCTCCGGCAGTCGAGTCGGCACTCGCCCGCCCACCAGATGGCGCACGTGCAGCTTGGCCAGCTCGTTGTCGGTGTAGTCCTCCACCGCGTAGCCGGCCTCGGTCAGCAGGGAGCGCAACTGCACCCGCTCGCGACCACCCTGGCGCAGGCTGATTCCGACAAATACCTGCGCGGCTTGTTCGCCGGCAAAGCGATAGTTGAACTCGGTGACCGCCCGCGGCCCCAGATCGCGACAGAACTGGAGAAAGGCCCCTGCCCGTTCGGGAATAGTGACCCCGAAGATCGCCTCATGCTGCTCGCCGATATCGGCGCGTTCGGCCACATGGCGCAGCCGGTCGAAGTTCATGTTGGCGCCGCTGGCAATCGCCACCAGCGGGGCATCGGCGCTGCCACCCTGGTCAATCCAGCGCTTGAGCCCGGCCAGCGCCAGTGCGCCGGCGGGTTCCAGCACGGTGCGGGTGTCTTCGAACACGTCCTTGATCGCCGCGCAGATCTCATCGGTGTTGACCGTGATCACCCCGTCGATCCGGCCGGCGAGCAGGCGGAAGGGTTCGCTGCCGATGCGCTTGACCGCTACCCCATCCACAAATAACCCCACCTGGGGCAGCTCCACCGGCCGGCCGGCGGCCATCGCCGCAGCAAGGCAGGCAGCATCTTCAGGTTCCACTGCATAGACCTTCACTTCGGGTCGCAGCGCCTTGATCACGGTGACCACGCCGGCCGCCAGTCCGCCGCCGCCCACCGGCACGAACACCGCGCCCAACGGGCCCGGATTCTGGCGCAGGATCTCCAGCCCGACGGTGCCCTGGCCGGCGATCACCGCCGGATCGTCATAGGGGTGGACCAGATAGAGCTCGCGCTCTGCGGCCAGCCGTCGCCCTTCTGCCGCGGCTTCGTCATAGGAATCGCCGGCCAGAATGACCTCGGCACCGAAATTGGCCACCGCATCCACCTTGATCTGCGGGGTGGTCTGCGGCATCACGATGATCGCGTGAATGCCCAGATGGCGGGCGGCCAGCGCGACCCCCTGCGCATGGTTGCCCGCCGATACCGCGATCACGCCCTTGTGCAAGGTCTCCGCCGGCAGCTGTGCCAGCTTGTTGGCCGCCCCACGGAGCTTGAAGGAGAACACCGTCTGGGTGTCTTCGCGCTTGAGCCTGATCTGCGCGCCCAGCCGACGGGAAAGCCGCGGCATCTCGCCCAGTGCGGTTTCGATCGCCAGATCATAGACCCGCGCGGTCAGGATCGCGTGCAGATAGCGGCGATCCAGAACGTCCAGTTCGGCAGCAGCGGGGTGAGCGTCATCGGCCATGGCTCATGGTGCCACGTTTTGTGCGTTGCAGCACGCTTTGGGGAAGGGCTGAGGGCTGAGGGCCGAGGGCTGAGAAAAAAGCCGGGCTGACGCGCGGTTTTCTCTGCGGAATGGGCCTGCTGGGGGACCCTGGATCGATCGACACCGGCCGGGAACAACGGATCTCTCAGCTCAGCCCTCAGCCCTCAGCCCTCAGCCCTCAGCCCTCAGCCCTCAGCCCTCAGCCCTCAGCCCTAAAAAACTACTCCAACCGCGGCCATGCCCCCGGATCCAGCGTCTGCCTGTAGGCGTGCCAGCTGGCATAGGCCAGCCAGGGCATGATCACGATCAGGCCGACGAAGGCGGTAGCGAATCCAATCGCGGTGAGCGTCGCGATGATTGCGGCCCACAGCGCCATGGTGAACTTGTTGCGCAGCACCGCGTTGATCGACGAGACCACCGCGGTGATCATGTCCACCTCGCGGTCGGCAATCATCGGCAGCGACAGCGCGGCGCTGGCGAAGGTCAGCGCGGCGAACACCGAGCCGATGGCCGAACCGATCAGCAGGAACTCGGCCAGCGCATGCCAGTCGCCGGGCGCCAGCGGCACGAAGGCACTGACCATCATGCCGGCTCTGGACCAGACCAGCAGCACCACCAGCTGGGCCAGCGCGAAAACCGCGGCCTGCCCGACCACCCGGCGGGCCAGGGTGAATGAGTGGGCCAGCGCCGGGCGTTCGCCGGCCTCCAGCTCGCGGCTGACGCAGTACAGACCGACGCCAATCAGCGGCGCGACGAAGACGAAGCCCGAGAGCAGCGTCGCCAGCAGCGCGAAGCGACCCAGCGACCAGGCCATGATCGAAATGACCACGCTGACCAGCGCAATCACCAGCCCGAAAATCGCGGTCAGGCCCGGCGCGCGGCGCAGATCCTGCCAGCCCAGCTGCAGCCAACGCAGCGGCGCACTCAGCGGTAAATCGGCGCAGGGCACCACAAAGGGTTTGGGCGCGACCTGATGTTCCGCACTCATTGCAGCCACAGCCCCATCGCCCCGGCCGCAAGGGTGCAAGCCCCCCAGAACAGCACCACCTGGCCCAGCGTCCGGCGTTCCTCAGTGGGCGATCGTACCCGCAGCAGAACCAGCGCGAGCAGCAGCAGGGCGCTGCCCAGCAGGATCGCGCCCAGCGCCAGCGCAGCGGGCGCGGACCAGTTCGTATTCAGCATGAACACCGTGAGACTGATCCCCAAGAGCGGTGGATAGAGCAGCGCAGAGAGCGCCACCCAGGATTGCATGGGCCCGAATGGTCCTCCACGGACTGGCTTCATCGGACCCCCCCTTCGCTCACCGCCGGATCCCTCCTGGCCTGGCCGCCTCTACCGATAGTTGATCGAAGCCGTTGCAAAAACAACCGCGAGGTTGCCAGCCCGTTGACCCAGATCAAACAATCGCGCACAAAGGGACCGATTTCGCCAGGATGGAAGCGATATGGGTCGACTCAAGGGCAAGACGGCGTTGATCACCGGCGCGGCCAGAGGGATCGGCGCTGCGATTGCGGAGGCCTTCGTCAATGAAGGCGCCCTGGTCTGGGTGACCGATATTGATGTGCCCAGTGGCCAAAACCTAAGCGGGACGCTGGGTGATGCTGCGCGCTTCCTCAAGCTCGACGTCCGTGTCGAGTCCGACTGGCAGGCGGCGATGGCCGCGCTGGATTCGGCTCGCCTCGACGTGCTGGTCAACAATGCCGGAATTACCGGATTCGAGTCCGGCGCGGTGGCCCATGACCCCGAGCACGCCTCGCTGGTCGACTGGCGTGCGGTTCACGCCACCAACCTCGACGGGGTCTTTCTCGGCTGCAAGTACGCGATCAGCGCGATGCGTCCAGCGCGCCAGGGGGCGATCATCAACATCTCCTCGCGCTCCGGTCTGGTGGGGATTCCCGGCGCAGCCGCCTATGCCTCGTCCAAGGCGGCAGTGCGCAACCACAGCAAGTCAGTCGCGCTGTACTGCGCCGAACAGGGTCTGGCGATTCGCTGCAACTCGATCCATCCGGCCGCGGTGCTGACCCCGATGTGGGAACCGATGCTGGGCGATGGCCCCGACCGCGCCGAGCGGATGGCCGCGCTGGTCGCCGACACCCCGCTACAGCGCTTCGGTCAACCCGAGGAAGTCGCCGCCATCGCAGTCCTGCTGGCCTCCGATGAAGCCACCTACATCACCGGCGCCGAGTTCAGCATCGATGGCGGGCTGCTGGCAGGGTCCGCGGCCAGCCCAAAATCCGATCAGTAGTCGCAGATAGACTGGCCTCGGGACTCCGCTTTCTGAGTCCTCTGCCCTGGGCCCTGTCCCTGCCCTCTGCCCCGTCCCCTATCGCTTCCTCACATAAAGCACCCGCGTATCCGAGTTTGCCAGCGCCTGCTCGCGCAGCTCGAAGCGTTTGGGAAAGCTCCGTACCAGACTGCTGAGCTTCTTGAAACCGAATAGCCGGGGATCGAAATCCGGGCGTAACTGGTTGATGTAGTTGCCGACCGTGGCCAACGCCGCCCAGCCGTCGTCGTCATCGGCTTCGGCAATCGCCTTGGAGATCAGCTGCACCGCATCTGGCGGCGGCAGCGGCTGGTCCTTCTGTGGGCCCAGATCGGCGGCCTCGGTGTCGGCTTCCGCGCCGCGCGCCTCTTCCTCTCGCTTGCCATCGCTCTTGTCGTCGCCGCGCAGGACTTCGGTGTAGATGAACTTGTCGCAGGCTGCGACGAAGGCCTCGGGAGTCTTCTTTTCCCCGAAACCGTAGACCAGCAATCCTTCCTCGCGAATGCGCTGGGCCAGCCGAGTGAAGTCGCTGTCGCTGGACATCAGGCAGAAGCCATCGAAGCGACCTGTGTAGAGCAAATCCATGGCGTCGATGATCAGCGCGCTGTCGGTGGCGTTCTTGCCGGTGGTGTAAGCGAATTGCTGCACCGGCTGGATCGAGTGCTTGAGCAGCCGCCGCTTCCACTGGCCGTGCCGGGGCGAAGTCCAGTCGCCGTAGATGCGCTTGACCGTGGCCGAACCGAAGCGGGCAACCTCGGCGAGCAACTCGTCGATCACCGCCGGCTGCGCATTGTCGGCATCGATCAGCAGGGCCAATCGTCGCGGACCTTTGCTCGGATCCATGGTTACCTCCGCTGCTTCTCGACCCAGCACAGCATATGGCAAAGTGCCGGCGATCGTCGCTGGAGACCGATGATGCGGGTATTGGTGACTGGCAGCAGCGGCCGGGTGGGCCGGGCAGTTTGTCTGGCGCTCTCGCGGGTGCACCAGGTGGTGGGTTTTGACTGTAGTCCGGCTTCGAACACCGAGATTGTGGCCGACCTCCTCGATCAGACCGCGCTGAACCGGGCGATGGCCGGGGTCGACGCCGTAGTCCATATCGCCGGTCTGCATGCGCCGCAGGTCGGCCTGCGGTCGGACGCGGATTTTCAACGGGTCAACGTGGACGGCTGTCGCCGGCTGCTGGAGGCGATCGCGGCGGCGGGAGTGCATCGGCTGGTCTACACCAGCACCACCGCGGTCTACGGTCACGCAGCCTCGCTGCCCGATCGCGCAGCCTGGCTGGACGAGGACAGCGAGCCGCAGCCGCGCACCATTTACCATCGCAGCAAGCTGGCGGCCGAAGCGGTGCTGCGGGAGGCCGCTGCGCAGGGTGGGCCGGCCACGGTCATCCTGCGGATGTCGCGCTGCTTTCCGGAGGCCGCTGAGCGGATGGCAGTCTATCGTCTGCATCGGGGGGTCGATGCCCGCGACGTCGCCTCGGCGCATCGACTGGCTGTAGAGGGCGCAAGCCAGGGGTCGCGGATCTACCTGATCTCGGGCGCGACGCCGTTTGTGCCTGAAGACTGCACGGAACTGCGTTCGCAGCCGGCGCAGGTGCTCGGCAGGCGAATGCCGTCGCTGGTTGCCGAATTTGATCGGCGCCAATGGCTATTGCCCGGTACGATCGATCGGGTCTACTTTTCGGGCCGCGCAAATGCCGAACTGGGCTGGCGGCCGCAGCACGGTTTCGAAGCGGTGCTGGAGGACTATGACCAGGGAGTGGCCGAAGTACTGCTGCCGAGCAACTGGCCACTGCCGCACCGTTAGCAGACCGCGCTGGATGCGAGGCAGAGCATGCGGGCGGGACGCCCGCGGTCCTTCAGAGCCGCGGCCGGCCCTCCGGGGGATGCGGTGCAGCCTTCCTCCACGTGAATCCAATGAGGTCCGCGCAAAGCGCTTGGCGCTTGCCTCTACAATGGCGCCCGCTTCCCCTTCGGATCGCTTGCGATGGCCGATAAAGCCACCATCCACAAGGCCGAGTTGCAGATCAGCGATCTGGACCGGCACTACTATCAGACCCACCAGCTGACCCTTGCCCAGCACCCCTCGGAAACCGTTGACCGGCTGATGGTGCGGCTGTTGTGCTTTGCCCTGTATGCCGACCCAGAGCTGAACTTTGGTCGTGGGGTCAGCACCGATGATGAACCGGATTTGTGGCGCACGTCACTGAGCGGCGAGGTCGAACTGTGGATCGATCTGGGTCAGCCAGATGAGTCGCGGGTGCGCAAGGCCTGTGGACGGGCCCAGCAAGCGGTGATCGTCGGCTACAGCGGCCGCAGTTTTGCGATCTGGCTGGAGAAGAATGCGGCGGCCCTGCGGCGCTGCCGCAACCTGACCGTCCTGGCGCTGGAAGACGGCGTCGCCGAGGCGCTGGGCAAGCTCAACCAGCGCGCGATGCGCCTGCAGTGCCTGATCAGCGAGTGCGAGCTGCAGCTCATCGCCGAATCCGGCGAGTCCTTGAACGTGCGTCCGATTCGCCATCAGCAGAGCAGCGAGTGAGCGCACCCAGTCGCGAAGAAGTGGTGATTATTGGCGGCGGCGCCGCCGGCCTGATGTGCGCGGTCACTGCGGCCCGGCG
Source organism: Lysobacterales bacterium (assembly GCA_020442775.1). Classification (GTDB taxonomy): domain Bacteria; phylum Pseudomonadota; class Gammaproteobacteria; order Xanthomonadales; family SZUA-5; genus SZUA-5. The sequence continues at coordinate 8,281 of JAGRJL010000543.1, forward strand.
CGGGCGCCGAGTGCGGGTGATCGAACACGCAAACCGCTGCGGCAAGAAGATCCTGATGTCCGGTGGTGGCCGCTGCAACTTCACCAACACCGGCACCAGCGCCGCGCAGTTCCTCTCCGCCAATCGCCACTACTGCAAGTCGGCACTGGCTCGGTATACCCCGGAGCACTTCATCGAGCTGGTCGAGCGCCATCGTATCGCGTACCACGAGAAGGAGCTGGGGCAGCTGTTCTGCGACGAGTCTTCGAAGCTGATCGTCAAGATGTTGCTGGACGAATGCGCCACGGCCGGGGTGCGGATCGACCTGAACTGCCAGGTGCAGTCGGTTGAGGGCGGTGATCAGGCCTTCGATCTGTGCACCAGCGTCGGGCGACTGCGCTGCGAGGCGCTGGTGGTTGCCACCGGCGGATTGTCGATTCCGAAAATGGGCGCCACCGGGTTTGGCTATGAGCTGGCCCGTCAGTTCGGTCATCAGGTGCTGGCCACCCGTGCCGGCCTGGTGCCGCTGACCCTGAGCGGCAAACACCAGGAGCGCATGGCCGATCTCTCCGGGGTCGCACTGGCGATCGCCGCCAGCTGTCACGGACAGCGCTTCCGCAACCAGATGCTGATCACCCACCGCGGCTTGAGCGGTCCGGCGATCCTGCAGATCTCTAGCTACTGGCAGCCCGGCGACGATCTGCGTCTGGATCTGCTGCCGGACGGCGACGCACTGGCGATGCTGGAGCAGGCGCGCGCGCAGCGTCCGGCTGCCGAACTGCGTACGGTGCTTGCCGACTGGTTGCCGAAGCGTTTTGCCCAGCGTCTGTGCGAGGTCTGGTTTGAGTCCAAACCGATGCGCCAGTACCAGCCGCCGATGCTGCGCGAGATTGCCGAACGCCTGCACCACTGGCCGCTGGTCGCCAGCGGCACCGAAGGCTACCGCACCGCCGAGGTGACCCTGGGCGGGGTCGACACCAACGAGCTGTCCTCCAGCACCATGGAATCCAAGCGGGTGAAGGGCCTGTACTTCATCGGCGAAGTGGTCGACGTGACCGGCTGGCTGGGCGGCTACAACTTCCAGTGGGCCTGGGCATAGGGGCATGCGGCCAGCGAAAGTCCTTAGCGAGGGCCCAGGGCTCAGGGCAGAGGGCCCAGAGAAGCTGCAGTCCTGGCTCCTGGGTCTATCTGATCAGCGCGCGGCGAGTTTGCGCGGCC
>JAGRJL010000038.1:0-1457 GCA_020442775.1 Lysobacterales bacterium
CCGGCATCGATCATCGAGTCGCCGCGCACCTCCAGCACATAGGCGTTGCCGGGTGGTAGCAGTTGTTCCGGGACCGCGACCGTCTCATTGTCCAGCCTTGCCTCAATCGGTCTCCCGGCGGCGATCCGCCCGAGCAAAGGCAGTTCAGTGATATTCAGGGGCCCCGCATTGGCCAACTGCACACCGCGTGACAAGCCGTTCATAGGTTTCACCAATCCTGCCTCAACCAAGGCACTGAGTTGCTTGTGAAGTGAACCGCGCGAACGCACACCCAGCTGCAGGCAGAGCTCGGGCAGAGAAGGGGGGTCAGCACCCTCCCGTTCCAGTTCCTGAAGCTTCGCGTACAGGCGGCGCTGTGCTGGCGTCAGCCCTCGTGTATTTCCGTTCTCCACTTGTTCTATACTCCGTCGCAAAGAGAACCGATGTAGAACGAGATGAGCATAGCGGTCCGGGCCCTGGCAGTCGAGTCCCAAATCGAGCCGATCACCCGATTGGCCAATAGACTGCAGCAGCGCGACGCCAGCTGCGTGACCTCGCAGTACACGCTGCCCGCCCGACCCGGTGAGTATGCAGACCTGCCGCTTGCGCTTCACCCAGGGCTGAGGTCAGCGCTCCATCAGCGAGGCATACAGCGGCTATACAGCCATCAGGCACAGTGCTGGGAACTCGCGCAAGGCGGCGAACATGTGCTGGTGGCCACGCCGACGGCATCAGGCAAATCGCTTTGCTACAACCTTCCAGTAATACAGGGTGCGTTGCTGCACGCGTCCAAGGCGATGTATCTGTTTCCGACCAAGGCACTGGCCCAGGATCAGGTCGCCGAACTGCTGGCGCTCAATCAACAGGGTGATTTGGGCGTGCGCGCCTGCACTTTCGACGGCGACACGCCTTCAGATGCGCGCCGAGCGGTGCGCACCCATGGCGACATCGTGGTCAGCAACCCGGACATGCTGCATCAGGCGATCCTGCCTCACCACACCAAATGGGCACAGTTTTTCCGCAGCCTGGCTTACGTCGTGGTCGATGAGTTGCATGTCTATAGGGGTGTGTTTGGCTCCCATATGGCCAACGTGGTTCGCAGATTGAGGCGAATTGCTGCCTTCTACGGATCCAATCCACAGTTTCTGCTGTGTACCGCGACCATCGGCAATCCCGGCGAGCATGCACAGGCCCTAATCGGTTCGCCGGTCAGAGTCGTAGATCGGAACGGTGCCCCGAGCGGCCCGAAGCACCTGTTCTTCTACAATCCGCCGGCCGTCAATCCCGATCTGGGTATTCGTGCCTCATCGCGATCGCAGGTCACCCGCATCGCCAGGCAGGCGATCAAACTGGGCTTGAAGACGTTGGTCTTTGAGCCATCCCGGTTGATGGTCGAGGTAGTGACCAAATACCTCAAGGACGTTTTCGATGCCGATCCGCGCAAACCCGAGCGGATCCGGGCCTACCGCGGAGGTCAC
>JAGRJL010000038.1:1542-6605 GCA_020442775.1 Lysobacterales bacterium
CTCGGTGTGGATGTGGGCTCACTGGACGTGTGCGTGCTGGATGGCTATCCCGGCAGCGTCGCCGCCACCTGGCAGCGACTCGGCCGCGCGGGCAGACGGCAGCAGGCGTCCTTGGGGGTCTTTGTCGCTGGCAGCGAAGCGCTGGACCAGTATGTGGTGCGTCACCCGGAGTTCTTCCTCGAAGCGACGCCCGAATCTGCGCGAATCTGCGCCGACCAGGAGCTGATCCTTTTCGACCATTTGCGCTGCGCTGCCTTTGAACTGGCATTTCAGCGCGGGGAACACTTCGGCGATAGCCCGCGCGAGGAGTATTTCCAGGTGCTGGCCGAGGACGGCGTGCTGCATCTCGATGGCGATCACTATCACTGGATAGACGAGAGCTATCCGGCCCAGTCGGTCAGCCTTCGCGCCGTCGCAGATGGCAACTTTCTGGTAATCGATCTGACCGATGGTCAACAGACCATCATTGCCGAAACCGACTACACCAGTGCCGCATTGACGCTATACGAAGGGGCGATTTACCTGATTCAGTCTCAGCCATGGCAGGTTGAGAAGCTGGATTGGGTTGGACGCAAGGCCTTTGTACGTCGCACTCAGGCGGACTACTACACTGACGCGATCGACTACACCCGACTCAAGCCGCTGGATCAGTTCGACCGCGCGCGGTCTGGCCAGGGCGAGCTTTGCCACGGCGAGGTTCACGTAGTCAGACGGGTGACCGGCTACAAGAAGATTCGCTATTACACCCATGAAAACATTGGTTATGGGCCAGTCACGCTGCCAGATCAGCAACTCCAGACCACCGCGGTCTGGTGGTCAATCCCCGGATCATTGCTGGATCGCGTTTTTGAGCATCGTCAGGACGCATTGGACGGATTTCTGGGCGCGGCCAGAGCAGTTCAGACGGTTGCCTTGCTCAGCGCGTTGGCTGAGAGCCGAGACCTTTGCAGGGCGGTGGCCAGCCTCGACGGCAAACCCCTCGACCGCAATCAAGCCCACTTGAGTGCGGCCAGTTTCGAACCGGCGTTGTTTCTGTATGACAACTATCCAGGTGGCATCGGCCTGTCTGAACCCTTGTTCCGCCACGCGCACAAGTTGCTTCATCAGGCCAGCGATTTGATTGCCGGGTGTCGATGCGAGTGCGGCTGCCCATGCTGCATCGGCCCGATACTCGCCGGTGATGAACAGGGTGCGCGAGTTGCTCGCCTGGAATCAACTGACACGCCGAACCGGGGCGGTTCCAAATCGCTGGCGCTGTTGGTCCTGCGCATGCTGACGACCGATGAATCACCACAGACTGCGTGAGCGACTGGCGCGCTATCGATTGGCCGCCAGCGCAGACGCTTCCAGCCAGTCAATCGCTGACCCGTGGCCAGCCAAAGTCGAGCACCTGCGCAATCTGATAGCGGCCAGACGACGACGTCTGGATGGCCGTAGACATCAATCCACCGAGATCGAAGTGGGGCAGGAAATCGCTCCGGGCGTGCATTTGCGGCAGCGTATCTATGACCATTCGCTCGGCTTGCCGGTCCCACCAAGCAAATTACCTCGCGACATGATGCTCGATGCGTCGTTGCTCCCGCTGGTCGCGTTCGACACTGAAACCACCGGATTGGGAAGCGGCACCGGGCAGTGGGTTTGGATGATCGGCCTACTGGAATACCGCCAGGATCAATGGAAGCTATCTCAATGGTGGCTGAGCCGACCAGGATCTGAAGGGCTGTTTCTGGAAGCGGCGCACGAGTCAGTATCGCGAAGTTGTACCCTGCTGAGCTACAACGGGCGCGCTTTCGATGTGCCCATGCTGCGTACCCGCCATCATCTGCATGGGATGCATAACCCGTTCGAGAACAAGCCGCATCTGGATCTGCTGCTGAGCGTTAGGCGCCGCTACCGGGGACAATGGCCGAACTGCCGTCTGGCTACGGTAGAGCGTGAACTGCTCGATCGACCACGCAGCGACGATCTGCCAGGTTCCCAGGCACCCGAGGCTTGGCGTCAGTTTCTGCGTTCTGGGCGGATCCAGGGCGTTGCCCAGGTGCTTGAGCACAATCGGATGGATCTGGAATCGCTGGTCCATCTGCTTGGTCACCTAGCCAGCATCCCCGACGAGCGGTGCCTGGTCCGCATGTCTCACGCCTGTCCGTAGCAGGGGCGACACTCGCTGCGCTCAAGGAAGTGGGCGGGTCATTGCGGCGCTCAGGTGAAAGACCATGCGGGCGTGGTCAACACGAGCTCAAGCGGCGGCAGGGAGCACGTCGCGCCAGTCCGCAGGAATCGGCAGCCGCAGTGCAGAGCCAAGGCCCGGGCAAGCATCGGGGGCGGGCACTGACGAGCCTCGAATTATCGGGGCTTGCGGCGGATTTCGAACACAAACGCCGGCGGAAGGTTCTTCCAGGCGGTACTGACCCGCTTGCATTCTGCGCCCAGTCCTTCCAGCACACGCTGCGGGATCGGGCTGCGCGGCGTATAGGAAAACTGGATGATGCGGCCTTGCGGGTTCATCACCAGGAAGACTGCTTCAAGTATTTCGCGACAAAGGCTCTCCGGCATGGCCAGAAAGCCCAGGCTACTGACCACGGCATCCACTGGCTTGAAGGCTTCCGGCAAAAGTTCTCCGAGCTGTCGAGCATCACCAGTGAGCACTTCGATCGCGGGGTAGCGTTCGGACAGCGTTTTGGCGAATCGTTCGTTGAGCTCAACTGCGGTGAATCGCGCCTCGGGGCCCAGCCTTTCGATCAGACGTCCGGTGATCGCACCGGTCCCCGGACCCAACTCCACCACGCATTGATCGTCATCGTGCAGTCGATCTGCCATCGCTCTGGCCAGATCGTCACCACTGGGCACCACCGAAGCAGTCGTCAGTGGGTCTTTCAGCCAATGGCGGAAGAAAATCCAGGCGTGTCGGAGTCGGTCGACCGCGGGGTTAGTCAAGGAAGGGGGCACGCGTCACGCCGCTTTCGATAGAACGCTGATCTTATCGGACCGGCAGCGGTCTGTACCAGTTACTCGCTGAAGTCTGCTCATGTAGGGCTCGATTCCGGACTTATCAAGGATGCGCTGACTTGGTTCCGAATCGTGCCTTTACCTTCAGGCGACCATCAGCCTCGATCGAGGCGACAGCCAGCAATCTGCGATCGGCACCGAATACGATCGCCGATTCTGCCGGTTCTGCTTCGATCCGCAGCGACTGCCCGTGCAGCATTCGGCGGGTTTGGTCGGCGCTCAATGTGGCTTCCGGAAGCCCGCTCAAGCCGGCCTCAGTCGGCAGCAGGCACTGAGTCAGTTCAGGCTCGGACATGGCCTCAAGGTCTGCAAGGGTGTACATGGTTTGTCCTACGAAGCCGCTTACCCAGGTTCGCCTCAGACTCCGCACGTACGCGCCGCATCCCAGCCTCTCGCCCAGATCCTCAACCAGCGTTCGAATGTAGGTGCCCTTGCTGCAGTGAACCTCCAGGTCCAGTTGGGAGGGCCTCTGCGCAATCAGATCCAATCGGTGGATGAAGACTCTTCGGGGCTTGCGCTCAACCTCCTTGCCCTGTCGGGCAAGGGTGTACAGGGCCTGTCCCTGGTGTTTGAGCGCCGAATACATCGGCGGAATTTGCTCGATGGCCCCGCGAAAGTGCCTCAGTGCCTCATCGATCTGCTCATTGGTAAAGGTGGGTACCGGGCGCGGATCCAGGAGCTGGCCCTCGCTATCACCGGTGCTGCTGCGCGCACCCAGCTGAGCGGTGGTCAGATAGATCTTGTCCGCATCAAGCAGAAGCCCCGCCAGCCGGGTACTCTCGCCAAAACAGATCGGCAACATGCCGCTGGCTAGTGGGTCCAGGGCCCCGGTATGACCGGCCTTCTTGGCGCGAAACAGACGACGGACACGCTGCAGGGCCTGGTTTGAGCTCAGACCCAGAGGTTTGTCCAGCAGGACCAGCCCGTTGAGCTCTCGATAGGGGACCCGCGGTCTGGCTGCTGAAGCGTCGTTACCGCGGCTCATCAATGCCGCGCAACAGTGCCTCGATGCGTTCGCCCCGATCGACCGAGTCGTCATAATGAAAGCGCAACTCGGGTACCTGGCGCAGCCTTAGCACCTTCGACAGGGCTTGACGGTAGCCCTTGGCTGCCTCGTTGAGTAGGGCAACTGCAGGAAGACCATCTTCGGCCCGTAGCGCAGTCACGTAGACCTTGGCTACTCCGATATCCCGGCTAACCTCGACATCCGAAACGCTCACTTCGGGGACGTAGCGCTCGCGCACGTCCTGATGGATCAGCTGCCCCAGCTCTCGACGGAGGAGGGCGGAGATCCGGTCGGTGCGCTGAAATTCGCGATGTCCCATGAGCCTGTTGCCTTTTGCCGGCGTCGTCGATGCGGTCAGCAGCGACGACACCAATTGCCATTAGAGCGTGCGCTGTACTTCGATACGCTCGAAGCACTCGATCTGGTCGCCGGGTTTGACGTCGTTGTACTGCTTCACCGCAATGCCGCATTCGGTGCCGCTGCGAACTTCCTCGACCACTTCCTTGAAGCGCCGCAGGGATTCCAGTTCGCCTTCGAAGATCACCACGTTGTCTCGCAGCACGCGAATCGGGCGGTTGCGCTTGACCACACCCTCGGTAACCATCGAGCCCGCAACCGCACCAAACTTGCTGGAGCGGAACACGTCGCGGACCTCGGCGAGGCCGATGATCTGCTCGCGGGTCTCGGTGCCGAGCATGCCGGTTAGCGCCTTCTTGGCGTAGTCGATAGCCTCATAGATGATGCTGAAGTACTCGACTTCGAGGTTGCCTTCGGCCAGCACCTTGCGCGCCTTGGCGTCTGCACGGACGTTGAAACCGATCACCACGGCGTTGGAGGCAACCGCCAGTTGCGCGTCAGACTCGGTAATTCCGCCCACGCCAGCAGCGATGACGTTCACCCGGATCTGATCATTGGAAAGGCTGGTCAGGGATTCGCGTAGCGCCTCGGTAGAGCCCTGCACGTCGGCCTTGATCATCAGGTTCAAAACCAGAACCTCTTCCTGACCGATCTGACCAAAGACGTCTTCCAGCTTGGTCGGACCCTGCTTGGC
>JAGRJL010000544.1 GCA_020442775.1 Lysobacterales bacterium
GCTGGCCGACTCGCCGCTGCCGGTCGCCGGACGCTATGGGGCTCAGCTCAGCATCGCGGTCGGCGAGGACCAGATCAGCGGCTGGCTGGATCGCAGCGATCAGATGCCCCAGTGTCGGGTCTATCTTTACGCCAAGCTGTTCGCCAATCGCTGGCGCTTGCTGGCCTACGCCCCGGCGACTGAGGATCTGGTGCTGGGTTCGCTGGGCTTCGATGGTCCCCAGCTGAGTCTGCAGCTGCCGCGAGCGCCGCGTGGGTGTGAAAGTGCCTATCGCGATTTCATTGAACAGCCCAGCTTCCGACTGAGCCAGCCGCGTCAGTGGCAGGCCATCCGGCTAACCCAGTTGGGTGCCGCGGTGCTGGAGAAGGCTGACCCGGAAGCCGCGGTCATGCAAACCCTTGACGAAGTTCAGGCCTGGGCGGTGACCTCCGCACGCGGCGGCTTTCGCGCCGGTCTGGCGCTGAGCCGGGACGGCGGGATCGGCGGATGGGTACGGCAGGAGGCGCTGCTCCCACTATTGGCCAATCGACTGATGCGCGAACGCTTTGAGCGCCCGCTGCCAGGCCTGTCTGCACCACCGACGCTGGGTGAGCGCCAGCAGTGGCTGGATCTGCTCGACTGGTCCGGCGATTGCGAACGGCGTTTCCAGGGCCAGCGCGGCGGCGATGGCGGATTGGCCCTGATCCAGCTGGCCCCGCAGTACGCGCTGCTGCGCATCAACTGCGGGCGCGCTGGATTTCAGGACAGCTTCATCTACGCGTGGATACGCCTCGGGATCCCGGAGCAGACCCGGCTGTTGAGTTTTCCGGGCTTCGACTTTGACCAGCACAGCCGCCGGATCACTTCTGACCACACCCTGATCCGCGGGCAGGATGAGATCGACACCGCCGGCGGCACGCTACTGATCTTTACCCCCGGGCGCAGCACCCGTGACTGCGGCCAGCTGCTGCGGCTGTCCTTCTCCCTCGAGGGTCCGGCGCTGCAGGAATGGCGCGAACGCAGCTGTGAATTGCCCACCGTGGACGACGGCGAGCTTCCCTCGCCACTGCAGTGGCCGCTGAAGCCCGGCACCCCCGGCGCCCCGCCGGTCGACTAGGCCCATCCGCCCGACGATCGGCAGTAGCACGGGCGGACCTGACGCAAGCCTGTGCCCTGAGCCCTCTGCCCTGAGCC
>JAGRJL010000545.1 GCA_020442775.1 Lysobacterales bacterium
CTCGGCGCGCGAGATCGACTGGATGAAATCGATGCCCTCAATGCCCGAGAGCGATTCCTCGATCGGCGTGGTGATCTGCGACTCCACCACCTGGGCGTTGGCGCCCGGGTAGCCGGTGGAAACAGTCACCACCGGGGAGTCGACCTTGGGCACCAGCCGCACATCCAGGCGCTGGTAGCAGACCGCGCCGATCAGCAGCACCACCAGATTGATCACGGTGGCCAGCACCGGCCGCGAGATCGATAGCTGCGGCAGGGTCATGAGGGATTCTCGGTTTCGGCCGCGCGCACTTCACTGCCCGGACCGATCTTCATCTGTCCGGCGGTAATCACCACGTCGCCCGGATTCAGGCCGCTGCGGATCTCCACAAGGCCCGGCCGGCGCATCCCGGTGCTCACCTCGGTGCGCTCGGCCTTGCCGTCCACCACCCGGTAGACGATGGTGCCCTTCAGTTCGGGGATCAGCGCCTGTTCCGGAATCCACAGCGCCTGCGCACGGCGGCTGAGCTCGATCGCCACCCGCGCAAACATGCCCGGCTTCAGTCGCCGCTCGGGATTGGGAATCTGCGCGCGCACCGCCACGGTTCGGCTGACCGGATCAACGATGGGGTCGATCGCGACCAGTTCGCCGCTGAAGCTTTCGCCACCCAGCGCATCAATCTGCACGCGCACCGGCAGTCCCGGCTGTAGCGCCGCCAGATTGCGCTCCGGCACCAGCGCGTCGAGCTTGATCGGATCCAGCTGGGCCAGTCTAGTCAGTCGCCGACCTGCCTCCACATATTCACCGACGCTGACCTCGCGCAGGCCGACGATGCCGGCAAAGGGTGCGCGGATTTCCAGCTTGGACAGACGCACCTGAATCGACTGCAGGGCGGCCAGGCTAATGTCGAGATTGGATTTGGCCTGGTCATAGTCGCTCTGCGCGATCAGCTTTTTGCCGAGCATTTCCTCGGCTCGGCGAAAATTGCGCTGGGCCAGCTGGTGAGCCGCTTCGCGCTCGTCCCGCTCGGCCCCCAGCAGCGCGCGATCCAGGGTAAATAGCAGGGCGCCCGCGGCGACCGCCTGACCCTCGGCCACATGGACCTCGCGAATACGGCCTGGCAGTTCCGGGGTGATCGCCACCTGCTCGTTGGCACGCAAGCTGCCGGTGAGCTGCACCGCCTCGACTGCGGCGTCGTCGCTTACGGTGGCCACTTCCACAACCGTCGGTGGGCGCTGTCCCTGGGCCGAGGCCGCCGCCGGCATCAACATGAACAGCAAAAGCCAGATGCGCATAGCTCACTCCCCGTATGACCCACTACAATAACCGCTGCGCAAGGGCTTTGCTTGCGTCACTGGTCATGCCGGCGCGAGCAGTCAAGATTCTCTACCCGCCACCACCGGGTGGGTAGATTCGAAAAAACATTTGCATCCAGATCCACCTTCCGCTATAAAGTGCGGCTCTTTGCAGGGCATCGCCCTGTGTTCGTTATTCTGATGAGGTGCCTCATGGCGCGAGTGTGTCAAGTCACGGGCAAGCGCCCGCGCGTTGGTAACAACGTGTCCCATGCGAACAACAAGACCCGTCGGCGCTTCCTGCCGAACCTGCAGTGGCATCGGATCTGGGTGGAAAGCGAGAACCGCTTCGTCCGCCTGCGTATCTCTGGCGCCGCGCTGCGCACCATCGACAAGAACGGCATCGACGCCGTGCTCGCCGATCTGCGTGCCAGCGGCGTGAAAGTCTAAGCGGAGGACTTAAGCCATGCGTGACAAGATTCGTCTCACCTCAAGCGCCGGTACCGGTCATTTCTACACGACCGACAAGAACAAGAAGAACACCCCCCACAAGCTCGAGTTCAAGAAATTCGATCCTGTGGCGCGGAAGCACGTCCTGTATAAAGAAGGCAAGATCAAGTAAGACTCCCGCAGGCCTAGCCTGGTGCGGTCGTTTTGGCTGAATCTGCTTCGCGATAATTAGAAGAATCCGACCCGCCCTCGA